>CANJNU010000030.1 GCA_947475645.1 Bacteriovoracaceae bacterium
ACGGTTTGGACAAAAAGAAACAGGGCTTAATTGCTGTTTACGACTTGGGGGGGGGCACGTTTGATGTTTCGATTCTAAAACTTCAGGATGGTATTTTTGAAGTTCTGGCAACCCATGGGGATACGGCATTGGGTGGTGATGATTTGGATTTAGTGATAGCGCGCCCCATAGCGACAGATCTTCTGCATCAGTGGAAGATGGACATTTGGAGCGCTGAGTGCCCCATCGAGCTTCGGGCCGCAGTTCTTGAGCAAGCTGAGAAGACCAAGATTACTTTGTCTACTGAGTCGACTGCGGCGTTTGAGTTAGAATATGAAGGGCGTACATTTAAACGCGGGTTTACTCGCGGCGAGTTTGAAGCTGCAGCGCGCCCTCTTTTGGAGCGCACTCGCTTGAGTTGCGAACAAGCCCTCAGCGATGCTGGCCTTACTGCGGCTGAACTTTCGGATGTGGTGATGGTGGGCGGCCCGACTCGGCTGCCTGTGGTTCAGCAAGTAGCGCGCGAAATTTTTGGGCGCGAACCCAATACTTCCGTGCACCCAGACGAAGTTGTGGCTGTCGGGGCAGCCATTCAGGCCGACATTTTGGCCGGACACAATCTAGATTTTCTTTTGCTCGACGTGGTTCCGCTGAGTTTGGGAATTGAAACCTACGGTGGGCTCATGTCTGCGCTGATTAAGCGCAACACTCGCATTCCAACGGCTGCGCGCGAGGTGTTTACAACTTTTGTGGATAATCAAACGGGCGTGGATATTCACGTTCTTCAAGGCGAGCGCGAGAAGATGGATGAGAACCGCAGCTTAGCACGGTTTAAATTGACAGGAATAGAGCCGCTGCCGGCAGGCCTACCCCGCGTGGATGTAACCTTTTTGATTGATGCAGATGGAATTCTGCAAGTTTTTGCGAAAGATTTAAAAACGGGGCGAGAGCAATCGGTTGAGGTTCGTCCTAGCTTTGGGTTGTCGGATACTGAAGTTGAGCAGATGCTGAAACAGGGCGAGCAAGGAGTCCAGGAGGATCGAGAGTTTAGAAAGCTGGTAGAAGCGCGTAATGCGGCCGAGCCCTTGGTGCGTGGAACCGAGCGATCTTCAGTTCGGGCGGGTCAGCTATTGACTGCTGCCGAGCGTGAACAAGTGGATCAAGACCTGTCGCGACTCAAAATTGCAATTGAAGGCACAAAGTCAGAAATGATTCAGGAAGCGGCGTTGGCGCTGGAGGCGTCGACACGGCGCTTGGCTGATCTAGTGTTAACGGTTGCGATGAACGAAGCGCGAAAGGCGCAAGAAAAATAACGAAGCGCGAAAGGCGCAGAATGAGTGAATTATGCCGAAAGTTACATTTCTTCCAAGTAATCAGGTCTTCGAAGCCCAAGAGGGCGAAAGTCTACTTGATGTTGCGTTACGAAACGACGTTGAAATGGCCCACGCGTGTGGTGGGTTTTGCGCGTGCACCACGTGCCATGTAGTGGTGAAGCTGGGAGAAGAGCACCTTTCGGCGATGGAAGAAGATGAAGAAGAGCGTCTTGAGCGTGTGGCGGTGGGATTGACTTTAAAATCTCGCTTAGGCTGCCAAGCCAAGGTTCATGGCGACTTGGTGGTGGATATTCAGAATCCTGAAGGCGGGCACTGAGGCTCAGAGATTCTAATCGGTTTCGCAATTATTGAGTTGGGATCTGAGCTGTCGCATGAACTCTGTACCCGGCTCATCCCTGGATTTTTTCCCTGGCTTTTTATTGTAATTCCAAGCAGCGGTTCCATTATATGTTGTGAATTCAGAGTGAGGAACGACGCCGTGCAACTGGGCAATCTCACTTTTTAAATATTGAATAATTTGGCGATTTGCTCGTATCTGCCTAGGGTCGACGGGTTCGTTAGGCTTATTTTCTCGTATGTTCTCGATACAAATAGACTGTGTATTAAGTCCGGTGGCGTGAAATGCGATTCGATCGATCGGCACCAGCTGATGGATGGTTCCATCGAGCTCGACTAAAAAGTGGCAACTCGATTGACCGTTGCGCGCGGGAGAGAGGGAATTGAGAGCCGATGAGAGGCTGAGTGTGCCAGTACCATGAATGACGACGGCGACTGGATTATCATTCTGGGCGGTTACGGGTGTTCCTAGAAGGGTTTGTGGTGCCATCTTTGTTCTAATGTTCTGATCAAGCTGAGGGGTCCATTGATTGTAATCGTACGTAATTTTAAGTTCTGGAGGCTGCTTGAGGGCGCACTTTCTAATTCTAAACGCCTCAAGCTCCATCAGCTTAATAAAACAGTCGGAGAATAGAACGGTGATTGGGTCACTTCGTTTGTGGCTGTATTTACTTTTTGCGGCCTGGGGGTGCTCGATTTGGCGAACCGCAATGGCATAAGACTCACAACGTTCGCTCGATTGTTTACTCTCTTCACAGGTCTCGAAGAGTGATTTGACAATCGGCATGGTCTCATCGATGAGTAGGCCAACTGAGGTTCCTAAGTTTTTTCGATGAAGAAGAGCGTCGCAGTTGGCCAATAGGGAACTAGGGCAAGAGACGAGGTCGGCCTCGCGTGCATAAACGGGCTCGCTCTGAGCGAACAGGGTCATGACGAGCAGAAAAGTATAAATGCAGAGGGCGGTCCGAATGCGCATGAGTACCCCTCGTAGAAGTATGATCCTTGGTAAAGTAAGATGCAAGGGGTGGTGTGGGATGTATCGTGACGGACACAGTGTCGGCCTGTGGCCGGGGTGGTGCCGAATCGTGAATGGACGAGACGCGAGGTGCGATGTTAGTCTTATGGAATGGGTTTAGGATTGAGGGCGGTAGCTTTTTTTTTATTTCTGGCGTGCCTGAGCTGTTTTAATTTCGCCGGAACGGCTGCCGCAGACGTGCCCGTGCAGAGGCTCAGAGTAGCTATCTTAGATAGCCCCGATAGTTTCGACTGGCATCACGCTACTTCTTCGGCAACATCGGCCCTGATGTCGAATTTAATGGATGGATTACTTGAGTACGATTCAAAATTGAACTTAAGTGCAGCGTTGGCTGAAAGTTGGACTGTTTCTCCCGATGGCCGAGTCTACAGGTTTACGTTGCGCCCCAATGTTCGTTGGTCGGATGGGGTAATTCTTCGGGCCCAAGATTTTGTTGATTCTTGGAAACGCCTCCTCTCCCCGCAAACGGGTGGCCCATACGCTTATCTCCTGTTCGATTTAGAGGGAGCTGAATACTACAATAAGGGGGCACTCAGTGATTTCAAGTTAGTCGGAGTGAAGGCTATTGATGACCGACATCTCGAGGTTCGCTTAGTGCGTCCTGTCTCGTATTGGTTGGGCTTGTTGACCTTTTGGCCGACCTTTCCCGTCCGGCAGGATTTGATAGACCGTTTCGGCTTCTCGGCGTTCACTCCGGGAAGAATTCAGACTGTCGGCGGCTTTGTACTTGAGAGCGCCACCTCTGATGGAAAGGTCGTTTTAAGGCGAAACCCCTACTCTAGGAACAAGCGTGGAAACTTAGATGAGGTTGCCTTCGAAGTCGTTCGAGATTTAAAGATGGGTTACACGCTCTATCAGGGATCTCGTTTCGATGTGGTCTTAGGCGTCGATCAACCCAGCGAAGAGCAGCTACTCGAGTTCTCATTTCTAAGGAATGACCTGAAATCTTTTAACTATCTGAAAACGATCTATCTCGGCTTTGTACGTACCAAATTTCCAGTAACCGATCAAAGATTGAGAAGAGCACTTGCCATGGCTGTGGACAAGAAGAAGATCGGCGAGATTTACGGCTTGGGGACAGCGAGTGCATCTAGTTTTATTCCTCCTGGAGTGATGGGATACTCAGAGAAGATTGGACTGCCGTTTGATTTGAAGAGAGCAAGAGCAGAGTTGAGATCAACTCAGTTGGACCCGAGCTTTAAGATTCGCGTTCCTTTTATCTTTCCGCCCAACCCCAGGGCAATGAAGGTGTCAGAGTTATTAACTCAGTCGTTTAAGAATCTCGGGGTTGATTTAATTCCAGAGCCGTTGAGTATGGGTCGATTTCGAACTCAGATTGATTTGCACACTTCCCCGCTATTCTTGTCTTCTTGGAGCGCTGACTTTGCCGATCCAGATAGCTTTCTTGCCATATTCAGTTCGATATCCGGAAATAATCGAATTGCGTTTGCAGACACGGGTATTGACGACCAGTTGAGTTTGGCCAGAAACATCTCGATAGCCAAAGAGCGCGTGTCGATTTACACCGCTGTACAAAAGCGACTGATCGAGGAAGAGGTCGTGTTGATTCCGCTCGTTTATGCCAGAAACTACGCAGTCGTTCGACCTTATGTGAAGGGGTTTTTACTCAATCCCTTGAATGGGCTTCTTTTGAATGATGTTTCAATTCAGCATTAATGGGTGAATGACCAGATCTTGCACCTTCTCTGTTATGTATAATTAATTAAAGATTTCAAATAGTTACGAATGGGTCTGATTTTGGTGTTTCTTGGGCTTTATGGTAAAATAGAACCATGAAGCGAATGCGCTGGTTACTGATCTTCGTGCCAGTTCTGATTGCCCTTCTGGGGATCTCTCAGGGGGGTTGGGCAACCTTTGCAGGTGTGGTTTATGTATTCGGGCTGCACCCCGTGTTGGATGCGATTTTGGGAAACTCACCCATGCAGGCGTCCGAGGGCACATTCCTAGAAGACCTCTTTTTGGTTTTTTGCCTTCCTGCGCAGCTTGCTCTTTTAGGCTACGCGTTTTTACGGCTGGATTCGATGGCCATGCAGAGCTCGCTGAGCTTCTGGGGTACGGTACTTTCGGTAGGGAGTGTGGGTGGAGCAGTGGGAATAACCGCGTCGCACGAACTGATTCATCGCAAACAGGGTTGGATGCGCGCGATTGGCGTAGCGTTGTTAAGTTTGGTTCTTTATGCACACTTTCGGATTGAACACGTTTTTGGTCATCATCGAAACGTGTCGACCCCAAACGATCCGGCTTCGTCTCGAAAAGGAGAAAGTGTGTATGCCTTCTGGCTGCGATCGTTGATAGGAACCGTGAGAAGTGCTTGGACTCTTGAAAAGGGGAGGGGCTGGCAGAATCGGATAGGCCACTACGTTTTAATTCAGGCTCTTATTCTTGGTTTGGTTTCCTATTGTTTTGGACCGGACGCCTTGAGTTTTTTTGTAGCGCAAGCGTGTGTAGCGGTACTTCTCTTGGAGACGACAAATTATATCGAGCACTATGGCTTGCAGCGTAAGCCGTTAGGTGAAGGGCGATTTGAACCCGTAAGCGAGATCCACTCGTGGGACTCGGCCCGAATCATGACGAATTGGACTTTGTTTAACTTAGGAATGCACGCGCACCATCATCGCAGTGCCTCAGTGCCGTATCCTCAGTTAGAACCGAGTGGTGCTGCTGCGCACGAACTCCCTGCTGGATATTCGGCCATGCTTCTTTTGGCGCTCGTTCCGCCGTTGTGGCGCAAGGTAATGGATCCACGGGTTCCGAATAATTAGCACACTACATAAGATTGCGGTCGCCGGCGGGGTCGAGCCAGTCACGCAGGCCATCTCCCAGGGCATTGAATGCCATAAGCGTAATGAAAAGAATTCCCCCAGGATACAGGATAAGATGTGGAAAGCTTCTCATCGCCCCGAAACCCTCACTCGCTAGTACTCCCCAAGAGGCATAGGGAGGCTGCAAACCCAATCCGATGAATGAGAGAAAACTTTCGGACATGACTTGGGTGGGAATTTGGATGGTCAGTGCCACGAGAATAGGGCCCCAGAGATTGGGAAGGATATGCCGGAAGATAATTGAAAGAGTACTGGCGCCTACCGACCGGGCGGCCTCTACATAAGGCATTTGTTTCGCTTGAAGCATTTGGCCTCGGACGAGACGTGCTTGGGTAACCCACGAAGTGGCACTGAGTGCGACCAGTAAACCCGTTAAGCCCTTCCCAAATACGAGGGTAAGGAGAATGGCTAAGAGCAGTGAGGGAATGATGTAGAACAGATGGGTAATACCGCTCAAACATCGATCGACCCATCCGCCAAAATATCCCGCTAATGCACCCGAGAGGGTGCCCAAAATGAGCGAGATAAGCGCAGTCACAACCCCAACGGTGAGTGAGACTCGTGCACCGTAAAGAATGCGGCTATAGAGGTCGCGACCCAAAAGATCGGTGCCCATGGGGTGAAGAAACGAGGGGGGACTGAGTCGTTGAGAAATCTGTTGTTCCTCGAAAGAGTACCGAGTGAGTAGCGGTGCGCACAAAGTTGCCAGCGTAAGTAAAAGAAGAAATGCTAAACTGAGAACAGCCCATCGATTTTTTAAAAAACGATTCATGATTCGACTCGAATTCTAGGATCGATCCATGAGTAACTGAGATCGACCAGTAAGTGGGCCGTCAGTAGTACAACTCCATAAGTCAGCGTAAGGCCCATTACTAAGGGGTAATCCCGATTCAATACGGACTGAACAAAATGCATTCCAAGCCCTGGAATTTGAAAAACAATTTCGACTAAAAATGAGCCTGTAACCATTTGAGCCGCCAAAGGTCCAAGCACAGATACAACCGGGATTAGAGAATTTTTAAGCGCATGTTTAAAGAGAATGGTTCTGGGTGAAAGGCCCTTGCCGTAGGCGGTGCGAATAAAGTCGCTTCGAAGAACCTCGATTACGGTGGTTCGCGTAAGACGAGCAAGAATGGCGAGCGGACGAGCGGCCAGGGTGAGGGTGGGAAGAACCCAGAACTCGGGGCCCTCCCATAGAGCAGGTGGAAACCACATTAGCCAAAGGGAAAAGATAAGGATGAGAAGGCTCGCTAAAAGATAAGTGGGTAGACTCAGACCCGAAAAACAAACGAACATGAAGACGCGGTCGATCCACGTTCCTTGCTTCCACGCACTCAGGCAGCCTAGTGGAATTCCCAGAATTACTGCCACCAGCAGCGCCAACGTTCCGAGTAAAATAGAGACGGGCCATGCTTCGCTAATGAGCTCAGAAACAGGCTTACCTAAGTATTGAAATGATTCGTGAAGATCTCCGTGCAATAGATCTTTAAACCAAATGCCCATTTGTTGCGAGACCCGCAGATTAAGGCCGTACTTGGCTTGAATATTTGCCTGAATCTCGGGGGGCCATACACGATCCGTGTCGAACGGACCTCCGGGGGCAAGTCGAAGCAGTAAAAAGGTAAGGACGCAGAGAAGACTTAGGGTAACCAGGGCGGCTAAGATTCTTTGAAAAATAATGCGAATCATTTTGGAAAACTTACCCAGCCTGCGTTGGCTGGAAATGTTGAGGGCTGTATCGCGCAGCGCTGGGTATCGGCCAAGAGTGCGGTATAGGCACAAAGAAATGAGTCGAACGCAGCAAGATTCTGGGAGAGCTTTCGAATATCCCGCTCGTAGATAAAGATATTTCCATTTTTAGTGAGAATGTCAAGGATCTCCTCGCGCGCAACAATGCCCTCTTCAAGCCTTCTCCAGTTTTGAACGAGCCGACTGGGAAATTGATGATGCAGCGAGAGCAGAGAGAGCGTGAGCTTGGGCCAGACCTCGATGAGGTTGAGGTGATCAATATGCCGCCGAAGGAAATTCATGCGCGCCGTAAGGGGAGCCTTATTTCCTCCCAGTGCTTCATCAATATCAAAACGGTGAGATTCGGGAACTTGAGAAAGTACCTGGTAGCGAATCCAAAGTTCGATCGGTCGCTGAGTGTAAGGAGTGAACTCAAGCACCTTTGGAAACTCAGAGTCTTGAACGGCATGGCCAGCGGCCTTTTTTACTTGTGATCTCATCCATTGAACGGAAGTGACGGTGCAGGCCTTTGGAAGTGGACAGGTCTTTCGAGTGCAACCGATGCAGGGAGGAAGCGTGAGTGGAAC
>CANJNU010000031.1 GCA_947475645.1 Bacteriovoracaceae bacterium
TATCCCAATCGATCGCGTTTCTTACCAGGTAGCGCCATTCATCGGAGTCTTGGTAGAAGTTCATGACGAATTCCTTTTCTGAGGTTTTTCTCAGAGCTGAGAACTACTTGTATTGTTCAAAGAATCGAGCAAAGGCTTCGTTGGTGATCTTTTCCAAAAAAAACAGTTTCGGCGGCAGATGAGCTGCTTCTGTCTTCTCTTCTGCTTTTATGGTTTCTTCTGCCTCTGCAACAGCAATGCGCAGTTCTGGATCTTTTGGGTCTGTTTTGGTGAAACCAAGTTCTACGCGTACTTTCGCGGTCAGGCTCTTTACCTTATATAACTTTTGAGTAGTGCCTTCTTTTTCGCCACGCTCGGCTGCGAGTTGGCTGTCATAAGCCTTCTCGGAAGAGTAGCCCGACTTCTCGTCGGCTGAGAACTCGATCACGCGCGCCTGAAGAGCATAGTCAGCTCCCGCTCTGCGAGCGATACCTACGGGGGCGTTGGAGTCTTGCTCGGGAGCTGTACGTGCCCGAGTGACGTCTTCCTTTGAAATGAGTTCAAAGGTGCCTCTTTTGATGAGTTGGTTTATGAGCGCAACTTCTACGATCCCTCGCGAAGAGGGTTCCCCTTCTACATCAATCAGAGCTACTTTCTTTCCTTCGAGCAAAGAGAGTTCAGGCACCCTTTTTTTGGCGTGCGAACATCCCTGCAGGCTTGCAAAAGTAGCGAGCCCGAAACCCAGTAAAGTCAGATTCATAAATCGATTAAGGAAAGCTTTGTTACGCTTGGCGACTACCGGCATAAATAAGAATTTTGAGGTCGTTTCTGAAGAGTACTTCGATCTTGTTTGGATAGATCAAGCGGCCCACAATTCCGTCTCCGAAAGTAGGATGTTTGATTTTATCTCCCAAAACAAAGTGCGCTTGAAGGGAGTATCCCTTAATGGGGGCTTCTTTGTTTTGGTTCATCAACTTTTCCCATTCCATTTCAATGGATTGAGCAGTTGCTGCCTCTTGAGCTTCCTTCTTTTTGGATGCTCTCTTCGTAGGCTTTTTCTCAGGCGAATCGATGCCTTTAGGCGCCTTATAAGCGTGTTCTTTTTTGCACGTGAGGCATTGAACCTTCGCGATACGATCGGCTTTCATAGCAACGATAATGCTATTCAGGTCCATTTTGCAGCTCGTGCAGTATGCAAGAGCTTGAGTGGCAACTGCCGAGCTTGTAGATTTGTTGGACATGGAATTCTCCTTAGATCAATTCTGTGTTTATATTAGACTGTGATAGAAAATCAACACGCTTCTGACATTAATGCAGTGCATTATGAAGAGAGTTCCAATTCTCCTTCGGATTCTGAGTCGAATTCTGATGCCGATTCTGGATCTTCTGGCGAGCCTTCAGAGTCTTTGATGGACCGAGTGATGTCTCAGAGTCATCGTGCAGATCTTCTCAAGCAAGCCCGCGAAGCTTCAAGCTCGCCCGGCGTCTATCTCATGAAAGACGGCGCGAGTGCTGTAATTTATGTAGGAAAAGCGAAAAATCTGAGTAATCGCTTATCTCAGTACTTTCAATCAGGCCCTCACGATGTGGCCCGTACAGAACTGATGGTAGGACGGGTGAATCGATTCGATGTCATTCTGACTGAAACTGAGGCCGAGGCCCTGATTCTCGAGTCCACGCTCATTAAAAAGTACAAACCCAAATTTAATATCCGCCTGAAGGACGATAAGACCTATCCCTATCTCAAAATTCGGATCGATGAGCCCTTCCCTCGGATCGAGTGGACTCGGAAGGTTGTTCGTGACTCGGCTCGTTATTTCGGTCCCTTTCCGTCGGCATGGTCTGCACGCGAGGTTTTGGGGCTTTTAAACGAAACATTTCGCCTCCGAGACTGCTCGGATAATACCTTTCGGCATCGGTCACGCCCCTGCATTCTCTATCAGATGGGGAAGTGTACGGCACCTTGTGTGGGACTTATTCAGGCCTCCAATTACAGCGACGATATTCAAAAAGTGATGGAGGTTTTAGAAGGAAAGACCGAGTCCTTGACCTCACAAATACGCCAAGCCATGGAAGATGCCGCAAGTCGTGAAGAATTCGAGCTGGCCGGGGTTTATCGCGATCAGATTCGTAATTTACAGTTGGTAACAGAAACTCAAGGAGTGGTGGAAGCGGGATCTCAACGAGACCGTGATGTGGTGGCTTTGGCTCGGAATGGGGTTGATTGTCATGGAACGGTTTTGCGCATTCGAGGTGGAAAGTTGGTCGCAGTTCAGCATTACCTACTTCAAAATACAGATCTGGAGCAGTCCAATGCAGCCCTTCTCTCGGAATTTGTTTCTCAGTATTACGGTAACTTAGGTGAAAATCTGGGAGAGGACGGCACTTCGCCGAAGGAGCTTCTGTTGCCCGAGGCATCGGTAGACTTGGATTGGGTTGAGCGGAGTATGGGTGTGGCCGTGAGGGTGGCCGAAAACTCGGTTGATGAGCAACTTTTGAATGTTGCCCGTGCTAATGCAAAGTATGCCCTCGAACAAGGAGCTAAAAAAGTCGAGGGGCATGGCCTTGAGGCGCTTGAGGAGATTCAGAGCAAGCTTCATTTAGATCGAATCCCTCAGCGCATCGAGTGTTACGACATTTCTAACACCCAAGGCGAAGAGTCAGTTGCGTCTCGTGTTGTGTTCATTGAAGGCGCACCTGATAAGAGTCTTTATCGTCGCTATAAAATTCGAACCGTAGAGGGTGCGAACGATTTTGCGAGCATGAAAGAAGTGCTTGGGCGTCGCTTTGCGACTCGGAATGACCGCGAAATGGAAGAATTGCCCGATCTGGTTGTCGTTGATGGTGGAAAGGGGCAATTAGCTCAAGCCGTAGCGATTCTGGAAGAACTTCAAATTCAGGGAGTGAGCGTGGTCGGGTTGGCAAAAGCGCGCACCGAATCCGACTTTCGTTCAAAGGAAGTGAAGTCCTCGTTTGAGCGAATTTTCATTCCGAATCGAAAGAATTCAATTCCGTTACTTCCTCACTCGCATGCTTATAAGCTACTGACGCACATTCGTGATGAAGCCCATCGCTTTGCCATTACTTATCATCGGCAACTTCGGCAGAAGAAAAGTCTTCGCACCGAAGGCTGAATCAGGCTTTCGAGTTCTATTTGATAAACGGTTTAATGAGATCGATAGGAAGGGGAACGATGATGGTCGTGGCGTTCTCGCTCGACATTTCGGAGAGCGTTTGGAGATATCGAAGTTGTAACGTCATGGGATTGAGTTCCATAATTTTTGCGGCTTCGGAGAGTTTCTGTGCTGCTTGGTGTTCCCCTTCTGCTGCGATCACTTTTGCCCTGCGTTCGCGTTCAGCTTCAGCCTGTCTTGCCATGGCTCTCTGCATCTCCACGGGAAGATCAATCTGCTTGACCTCGACGTTGGCAATTTTTACACCCCACGATTCTGTTTGGGCGGCAATAATTCCTTCCAACTTATCGTTAATATGATCGCGAGCAGCTAAAAGCTCATCCAGATCGACCTGGCCTAAAACCGAGCGCAATGTAGTTTGCGCAAGTTTTGAGGTGGCAAGTAAGTAGTTTTCTACTTCGGTTACAGCCCGATTGGGGTCGACGACCTTAAAGTAAACGACTGCGTTCACCTTAAGGGTAACGTTATCGCGAGAGATCACATCTTGGGCCGGAACATCTAAAGTAATGGTTCGCATATCGACACGAATCATGCGGTCAATGAGTGGAAGAATGAGCACCACTCCCGGCCCTTGTGCACCGATGATGCGGCCCAAACGAAAGACCACGGCCCGCTCGTATTCATTGAGAATACGAAAGCAGGAGATTAGAAAAATAACGGCAATAAAAATAATGAGCATGGTGAACTCCATTAGCGAGTCCCTTTCTTAGAGGGCTGAGGAAGGGTCCAGCCCAGTTCTTGGGCGGCCTTTTGTAGGTGTTCCCAAGTGGCGCGTTTATGCTCGGGATGTTGTAGAAGATGGGCGGGTGAATAAGTGGAAATGACTTTTCGAAAGAGTTTTGGGGCGATTCCCAATTGGGTCGCCTCTTCTCCCAAAAGGATTGCAACTCTGCTCTCCGGCGAAGACGAAAGCGAATGAATCTCGGATTCGAGGTGTTTTCTGATTTCATCGTCGAGATGGGGGGCATGAGAGGAGGGGGAAAAAAGTTCGTAGTGAAGGACGTCTTGAAGAGACTGGCCCAGGGCAAAGATCATTTTTTCGAGAAGTTCTTGAGCAGCAAGTGAACGGGGGAGTGACGCATCGATAAGAACGAGAGCGGCGGTAGGACTTCCCTTTGCCGTCCAATGAGCCAGTGAAGAGACAGGGGGTAGTTGTTGACGACTCATGACGATCGCGTGTTCAGGCAAAAAGCCGAACCATTGCGAATGATGAGGTAATGATGAAAGGGAAAGAGCTGGAGAGGCGGAAGACATCTGCCGTGTTGTAAAGGACAGGAGATGTGCCGTCAAGTCAGGCTTTGGTAAGACTTCTTAGGATTCTGATTATTGGAGTCGGTGCATCGATTGACGCGAGTCGGTATTGCATTCGGGGCACCGTGCTGTTTCCTGGGTCAGATTTTTGACGAAGTCTGTCACGTGAGTGAAGTGCAGGTGCGACCCGCAGTTTCTGCAGCGAGTATAGCGGGCCACGACCTCGACGACGGTTCCAAAGCGAGCGCTGGAACTGGCCGTGTGTGTCGCACTTGAGGAAGTGTTCAATATTTCTTTTAGAGGTTTGTTTTCAATCATAGTTGCCTCGGTTTCAGGGAGGGGCCGAGAATGAGAAGTTGTGGCGCTTCTCGTTCTCGGCCGTCTCGAACTGTTTGCTCTCAGCGGGCCCCGTGTGGTTGTGGTACCGCAGTTACAAATTGCTCTTCGGAGCGAACCTCAGTTCTCTGAACGGGAAAAAAAATCCCTGAAAAAAACTCCCTTTTTGCCTACCAACAAGATATTTATTTGGTCTATGAGGGATGAGCGTATTCGGTTGGCATGGGTAATTCTGTGTATTGGACTAGGCACAGGAGTTGCGGCAAATTTTTCCGCGTGTGACTCGCGTCGTGAAGTATGGGTTTATTCTTCTCTATCGCCCGAGATTCTTGAAGAACTCGTGGATCCTTTGCAAGCCGCAGTCCCTGATGCAGACGTACGTTGGTATCAAAGTTCGTCTGAGGGGCTGGCCACGCGTTTAAATTCTGAACTGCAGTTGGGAAAAATGCGTGCAGATTTAGTGATGTTAGGTGATCCCAGTTGGTTTTTAGAGAAGAAAAAAGAGGGGCTCTTTCAGCCAGTCGAGAGCGATGCATTGCGCGCCATTCCCGAGGCCGACCGAGACCGGGATCAGCAATTTGTTACAGTGAAGCGTACATTGGCAGTCATCGCTTATGCCGATTCGGCACACCCCACCGAACTGCCCGAAACCTGGAAAGATCTGATTCAGCCCAAGTTTATGGCAAAACTTTCGCTTTCCATTCCGTTCGATTCGGCGCTGTCTTGGTTTCTTTTTGCGCAGCTCAGTCAGGCTTATGGATGGGAGTATGTGGCAGAACTTAAAAAACTAAGGGCGGTGGTTGAGGGTTCTCAAAACTCAGTATTGGGGCGAATTCGCTCGGGTGAGCGCCCGTTGGGAGTAGTTCCTTTAGAAGCTATTTTTCGGCCTACAGGTAAAGGAATCCCGATTCGTTGGGTTCAGCCTAAAGATGGTCTCGTTTCTGTTCCTACGCTCATGGCCGTACTGAAAGATGCGCCACACCCGGAACAGGCTAAAAAAATTATGGACTGGTTTATTTCAGCTCAGGCACAAACGCTTCTCGCGACACACGGTGCCCTTCCTGTGTTGCCGAAAGTGGCGCCACCTATAGGGGTTAGACTCGAGTTGTCCTCGGAAAAGGCAGTGGTACAGCCTATTCCGATGGGTCCCGAACTGCCTCGATTGCGCGATCGAACTCGTGCCAAGTTTTCAGAAGTTTTTTTGCATTAGGCCGATCTCTTTGCTCTAGGTGAGCAGTCGTAAAGCGGCTTGTGGATTTGTGTTCGCCTGTGACAGTACCGACATGCTCGCTTGTTGCATAATGTTCGAGCGGGTAAGATCGGCTGTTTGCGATGCCAAATCGGTATCCAAAATTCGGCTACGAGCCCCGGTTAGGTTTTCGTGATAATTAGTTGCGCTGCTGATCATCGATTGTAGCCGGTTTTGCATAGCGCCTAAGTTCGATCGTCTTTCGCTGATCGTTTTAATCGCACCATCCAATCGGTCCAGATTTGTTTGGGCGTTGTCTCGACTTCGAACATTGAGATCTGAAATTCCCAAACTGCTTCGAGTGGCATCGGTCTGAGATTGATCAATTGCAAATTTATCATGCTCCGTGTTGTTGATTCCGATGTGAAACTCAATCGTTCCACCTTTGCCATCGAGTAGCCTAAACTTTCCGTTAAACTCGGTGGCCTGGGTGATTCGATCTACCTCGCTTCCCATTTGCTGAAATTCTTTATCGATGAATCCCCGTTCATTGTCGCTCACCGTGTCGGACGACGCTTGAATGGAGAGTTCGCGAAACCGCACCAAAATATTGCTAATTTCCTGCATTCCGCCTTCTGCGGTTTGAAGAATTGACACTCCATCTTGGGCGTTCCGAATATTCTGCCGGATCGACCGTACCTGAGAGTGCATTTTATCCGAGATCGCTAAACCAGCGGCATCGTCTGCCGATCGATTAATGCGATGTCCGGATGCCAGTTTTTCTAATGAATCGGATTGCGCTTGGCTGTTACTACTTACAAACCTTTGCGCAGACAACGATTCGATATTTGTACCGATTCGTATGCTCATATGTCACCACCTGGATTTTCGCTAAGAGCATTCCGGTAGGCTGCTGTACCCGTACCGGTGTGCTCCGAGCTGTCAATTTTTTAACCAATTACTGTCAATAAATTGATCGGAACACCGTCAAAAAAACTGATGGTTAAAGTCAGAAGAATGACATTATTTTCATTTTATTGACGGTAAGGGTTTCAGTGAAAGACTTGGCGCTTGGTGGGAACTTCTGGAATACTGAGGAGGATGTGGGCTAAAGCTTCGAAAGTAGCGGTTTTTTTCAGTATCAGTGTGACAGGCTTGTTTGGCGCGCTAGGGCTAGAGTTGGCGCATGCGTCAGTTCCGACGCAGATTCGGGTTCGAGTCGGAGAGTCGCTTAATCAGTTTTCGATTCGCGGAACGGATCTCGAATTTTCCGGGGGTCGGGGGCTTCATCGAGTCGCTCGTGTTTCTGAATGGCATTTGAATTGTCGTGCGGGATCGATAGTCGCTCAACAAATAGGTGTGTCGAGTCAGAAGCAGGTTTGGAAAGGGAAAGTAGAGGTGAACTCACCTTCTGGATTTTTTACTTTTTCTGGGCAGCTTTACCGTGAACACCTCACTCTTTGGCCTCGAGCCGGTGGGTGTGACGTGGTAAACGAATTGGCGCTTGAAAAATATCTCGATGGACTTGTAAATGCGGAATTTAATTCGAATTGGAGCGAGGCGGCCATTGATGCTCAGGTAATCGCAGCGCGCACCTATGCGCTTCATCAAATTCAGGCGACTCAGCTCGGTCGGCCTGAGCGTCATTATGACGTAGAATCGACGATTAAGGATCAGGTTTACGGGGGGCCTCGAAAAGAGGATTACCGCTCGGCTCGCAGCGTACAGCGCACGCGCGGCTGGATTTTGTCAGATGCTTCGGTTCGAAGTCCAGCACAGGAGGCGGCTCCGATTAAAGCGTTTTATCATTCTACTTGCGGCGGCATTACCGAGCTTCCCGAA
>CANJNU010000032.1 GCA_947475645.1 Bacteriovoracaceae bacterium
GCTCATTGATTCTAAGGCCGCCCGCGACATTAAAGAACAGATCCTGCTGACCCAATTTTAAGCGCATGTATTTTTCTAGAATCGCTGACAAAAGCGATATTCTCTGTCCATCCATTCCTACTGATGTGCGTCTAGGTATAGCCAGCACACTTGGGGCTACAAGCGCCTGAAGCTCGATCAGCAGTGGGCGAGTTCCCTCCATTGATATTCCTACGGCTGTTCCCGATACTGCCTCTTTACGGTCACTCAAAAACAGCGAGGACGGATTACTCACTTCTTTTAAGCCCTCTCCGTCCATCTCAAAAACCCCCAATTCGCGTGTACTTCCAAAGCGATTTTTTACGGTTCGTAAGAGACGATACGTGGCTCCCGCTTCGGCCTCAAAGTAGAGCACGGTATCCACCATATGCTCGACCACTTTTGGTCCGGCAATATTGCCATCTTTCGTGACATGCCCAACGAGCCAAACCGATAGATGTGCCGATTTAGCTAAAGCCATTAACCGTACTGCCACCTCACGAACCTGACTTACACTTCCGGGTGCAGACTCGAGGTCTCCACTCGAAAAAGTTTGCAGCGAGTCCATAATAATAACTTGAGGCCGCACTTCTTTAATAGTCGCAAACACCTGTTCAAGTTGCGTTTCGGTTGCCAGAAAGATTCGGCCTTTTCCTTGCACACCCAAGCGATGAGCACGTCCGCGAATTTGGTCGACCGATTCCTCTCCAGTTACGTATAGAATCTTCAGGTCTTTGTTATGCGTATGCAGACCCTTCGCCATCTGCAAAAGCAGGGTGCTCTTTCCGATACCCGGATCGCCGCCCAGTAGAACAAAACTATCTGGAACTAACCCGCCTCCAAGCGCCCGGTCCAACTCACCTATTCCGGTTGTAATTCGCGCTTGGGCCGAGAGAGTGGAACCTCCGGATTCAGAGCTAGGATCGAGCTCAACCCAATCCCGTGTTTTACCTAGCCCTGCCCACTCCTTCACCGCTGAGCGTGATGACTTGGTCTCGGATTCGGCCCGCTCCTCGACCATAGTATTCCAAGCTTCACATCCCGGACACCGTCCCAGCCACTTAGTCGCTTGCGTTCCGCAATCCTGACAGACATAGCGTGATTTAATTTTCATAGAGTTAGGCTTTCAACATCACGCGCCGAACAGCCGTGTGCCAGCGTTCCATCGTCTGAGTCAGTTCGGCTGGATTCAAAGTGGGTTCAAAAATTCGGTCCTGCTTCCAAGTACGTTCAATGTCGCTTAAGTCAGTCCAAATTCCGGCGCCCAAGCCGGCGGCAAATACTGCACCTAAGCTTGTGGTCTCGAGGTATTTAGGCCGCTTCAGTTGCACATTCAGTACGTCGGCCTGGAACTGCATTAACATATTATTTGCGGCTGCCCCACCATCCACATTCAGGCTGGTAAGTGGCTTGCCTAGATCCTTTTGCATCGCCGTGAGAATTTCAGCTACCTGAAATCCAATCCCCTCCAAAACCGCACGGGCAAGATGGCCGCGAGTAGTCCCTCGAGTTAATCCTGTAAACATTCCAGTAGCATGAGGATCCCAATGGGGCGCTCCGAGTCCCGTGAGAGCAGGAACGAAAACCACGCCGTCAGACGAGGTCACCGACGCAGCCAACGTCTCCACTTCTGCCGATTCACGAATCAAACCCAGTCCATCCCTGAGCCACTGAACTGCGGCGCCAGCGATAAATGCGCTTCCCTCTAAAGCGTAAGTATAATCACTCTCATTCAGTGCCCACGCTACAGTCGTCAACATTCGGTGCCGACTGATGCAAGGCGTACGCCCGGTATTCATTAACATAAATGCACCGGTTCCGTAGGTGCACTTCGCAGTACCTTCGCGCGTGCACGCTTGCCCTAAAAGTGCCGATTGCTGATCTCCCAATACTCCTGTAATGGGAATTCCATTAGGAAGCCCGGGAAATCCTTTAGTTACGGCGAATATTCCTGTTGAAGGGCGTATCTCTGGCCAAATATCGGTTGAGATTCCCAGTGTCGAACACAAGTCGGGATCCCACCTGTGCTGTGTGAGATGAAAGGCTAGAGTGCGCGAAGCATTACTGGGCTCGGTGGCGTGCACTACCCCTCCCGATAATCGAAAAATTAAATAGCTGTCAATTGTACCAACGGCTAGCCTACCTTCTCGATAAGCAGTTCCCACATCGGGCCAATTATGAATGGCCCAAGCCACCTTACTTCCCGAAAAATAGGGGTCTAATAAAAGCCCTGTATTCTCCTGAAAGAAGCTCTCCTTGCCTTGGTCTTTCAGCTGCTGACAACTATCCGCCGTTCGACGGTCCTGCCAAACAATGGCCCGCGCCAAAGGAGCGCCGGTCTTTCGGTCCCAAAAGCAAATCGTCTCACGTTGATTGGTAATTCCGATCGCCACAATTTTCTTCACGTTACTGTGTTTTGTAACTTCCTTAATAGTCTGAATCACGGTCGATTCGATATCGACCAAATCATGCTCAACCCAGCCCGGCTTGGGGAAATGTTGCTCAAACTCAACACTCGCCTCAGCAACACGATTCAACTCCGTGTCCATGAGCAAACAAGTCGTTCCCGTAGTACCCTGATCGATCGCCAGAATGGTGTTCATAGGCAAAAACTACCTGCTCCCAGAGCTCGAATCAATTACGTTTATAGGAAAATTATGCCCATTTTCTATCACTCATTTTCTTCCGATAGGAATTCGGGATGGTCTCACTTCGTTTACGCCGCATCCTTATCGCCAATCTCTCGGCCGCCCTGCTTACCGCAGCGCTGGGCTGGGGTGATTTATTTTTGGCCCGGCGCACCCATCAGGAGACGGGCTTACGCCTGGGTCGGCAGGTTGCTGCTCAGGCCGAGTCTTTAATTTACCAAGCCAAAGAATTGAGAGATAAGGATCCGATCGGCTGGGCGGTCGGGCGCCTCTCACAGGGCATGGAGCCTCGAATCATTCAGCTCACCCGCTATAAGCAAATCCAAGGAAATCATCTCGATCATTCTGAGACTTTCTCTCTTCAATCCGATCATCAAACATTTGAGTATACGAAGACGATCCTCACCGACTTGGGCCTAGGGGTGCGCATTTTAGTAAATCTTGGATACACGGGATTCCTGGGTACCGTCTCGCCGCTTGCTTCTGACCTCACGCTTCTACTCGTTTATGGCATCTCCTTATTGATCGCGCATCTGGGCTTGGGTGCCTACTTCGGCTTCACCACAGACGGGCGCCTTGACAGCGTACTTTGGAACTGGATTCGAAAATCGAAGCCTCATGTCGTGCGCTTAGCCGGTCATCTTCGCGAGCTTGTGAGGCAAGCACAACGCCTGGCCATTTCGTCGGGGCGATCTCGCGATGCCATCACTCAACTGAAGTCCGGATTGGCTGCCGGAATTCTCTATATTGACGAGAACCAAGAGATCTTCGAAGAAGCCGAAGAGGCGGCCGCCCGTGCCGAGGGATTAAGTCTCAGTCTCGCGATTGAGGCCGACCGTATGAGACCCGAAGATTCCAGAATTTCAGATCTCGTGACCGACCTGCACGCTTGTATTGCCGAGATGCGGGAATGTATGCGACGAGCGCAATCCCTCGTAGAGGGAACACAGAAGAATCTTGAGCCCTGTACCAACCAGGTCGATGAGGCCTTTCGCGCGTTCGATGAGGTTCGAGATGCGAGTTTGAGCCTCGACATCCATATTACCAGCACCACCACTGCAATTCGCGAACACGTTCAAGACCTTAAGACGCTCGAGTTCGAGGCAATGCAAGTTGACCCCGAAAGCCAAGAAGCTCATCAGGAAGACAAGAGCTCTGTTCCACTTCCCGAGCCACTGCCCCCCCTTGAGGAGAGAAAATCAGCCTAAATTCAATGTGTCTTCTTTGACCTAAAAACAAGTTTTCTTCACACGTGCAATGAGTGTTGAGACTTACACCAAAACCACATTACTCTTTCAAACAGGGGATCGACTTATGAAAAAGATTCAATTCAAAAGCCAACTTAAGAATATTGCCACTTTCGCGGCGGTGATGGGCGCTACGTTAAGTGCCTCGGGCTGTGGTTGCGACGATTTGAAGCAGGCGCAAACCGACCTACTGACGATTAAAGCTGGGATCGCTCGCGGATTGAAGGATCCCGCATCTTGGGAGGCTTCTTGTTTTGCAATGAAGAGATCGCTGATTAACTTCGCTCAAAATGAGCAAAAGCTTGCTGATATTTCAAATTCATCCTGCAAGGATAATCCCAGTGACGCCACTTGCGAATTAGTAATCGGAATGACAGTAAATACAAAAGTAATCCAAAAACAGACTCGTTATATCTGCGATAAGGTCTCTGAACGGTCCATCAATGGACAGGACCCAGAGAACTCTGATGACATTACGGGTCGCGGTAGATCCGCACTCAAAGCCGTCAGAAGCCTGGAAGATAAGATCCTCGCAGCCCAAATTACCAATAAATGTAAGGTTGCAGACATCCAAGAGCCAAGCATTCGTTCGGCGTCGACCGATACAAACTCGTCGTATCGCGATGCCGATGAGGGAGCGAGTGTATCGCCTCTGATTAAGCCTACGGCTGCTGGCGCAAAGTAGATTCTAGAAAGTGCCACGCTGTCGTAGCGGCTAAGCGTGCAGTACGATCGGCGATATCGTGAAACGGATTGAGTTCAAAAATGCCCAATGAAATGACCTTGGGGTGCGAACCCGCTATCTCGGCAAATTGAATGAGCTGCGAGGAGGTAAATCCTTCGGATTGTGGGGCCGATACGCCAGGTGCGTGCGCCTGGCACACACTATCTAGATCCACGCTCACAATCACTGCGTCACAGCGACTTGCGAGCCTTTTTAATTCGACCTGAAACGCTTTCACTGCCTTGCCTCGCAACTGTGAAAACGGAAGAATCCGTATTTTTTTCTTCTCGGCGTATGCCCAAACCTCGGCACCATTACAGTGAGACTGAATTCCAAACTCCACGAAAAGCGCTGGATCAAGAACTCCTGCTTCGATCGCTAAATAAAAAGGCGAGCCACTGGTGGGCTGTGGGTTCGGTTTTCGCAAATCGAGATGCGCATCCACATTCAGGCAACCCAACTTCAGCGGCTTTTTTCCAGCTTTTGTTCGGAGCGACTGAAGCGCCTCCGAAATTCCCCAAATCTGGGAATAGCCATGGTCATGCCCCCCACCCAGAATCACCGAGGTGGGTAATTTTTTGACTGACGCCAAAGCCTGTAATTTCTTCGCGATCCATTGTGCAGCGAGCTGGTGGTTCTCGGAAACTTGGCTTCCTAGATGGGGAACGTCTCCCACATCCTCAAACCACTTCGAGAAGGACTCGCGCCCGTTCATTCGCGAGAAAACCCGACGAAAAGAGTCGGGCCCACGTAGTGTGCCCAGTCGCCCCCCTACGTGCAACACACCTTGTTGATCCGGAATTCCGATCAGGCAACATTTGATTCGTGACTGCATTTCAAATATCATTTCCTTTAAACGAAAAGAGCACTGCCATGGACGAACTTCAAACTGGCCCTCAGGCTAGCCCAAATTCAGCGGATTTCAACGCTAAACGTTGGTTCATTTATATCGTCGATCATCATGAAGGGCCGTTTTCTCTCGCGGAGGTTCAAGTCAGGCTCATTGAGAAGCAGGCACTCCCTGATTCTTATGTTTGGTGTGAAGGGATGCCCGACTGGAGCCCAATGAACGAGATCGCAGCATTTGCGTCTCTCCTGGGGCAACTCCAAGCAGTCGCAGGAACGCTGACAGGAACATTAATAGAAGCGTTAAATGCTCCCCCAAAAGAAGAGCCAAAGGCTGCGCTCGCTGCAGTACCCGAAGTGCTCAGTATTCCCGTTGCCGACTCAACAAGCGAACTCGATGCTGCCGATATTAAGCAGGTTCGCGATGAAGCGATTCCCGAAGTTATGACCAAAAAAGCGTCGGCTTCCAGTGGATTGAAGATCGCGCTAAGTGGGCTCGTCATCGTAGGACTAGCCTTTGCTACTTATCTGGGGGCGCTTAAACCTGTTACTCAAGCCCTGTCTAACGCACTCCAACCTAAACTCTTTTTTCTCGTCGATCGCGTACCACCTCTCGGACGCTGGATTTCTCCAATTCCTCGGCTCGATGACGTTTCTTCGGGAGACTGGGAGACCCTCAGAACTGCGGCAACCGCCCCCGGTATCTCAGAGACGTCATCGCTCGCTCCTCAATTAGGAATTGCACTCTCCACCTCCGATTTGCTTGCTCCGTCATTTTATGTGGCTAGCCACCTGCCGGATGGAGCTCGATTGGAGGTCACATTAGAAGGGATCTCTGAAACGCTTCTCAACCAAGTGAGTGCCACCGCAAGATCAAACGCTATTATTGATCGCCGACTTGGGAAATCCACATCGCTGCGCACCTCGGATGGGCAACCCCTGCCTCGTGGAGAGTACGTGGTTTACGTAACGGAAGCAGCGTCGCAATCCGACGCCACCGCCTCACTCCTTGCGAACATTGCTCCGGTAACCACCAAGTTACCGGCACTGCTACCCACGGGCGTCAAGCTTCTTGCCTCGAAGACCTATTTTCTAGGCGGAGCAAGAGACGAGAAGTATGAGGCTCAGCTCAAGGAGTTTCACGCGAAACTTCAAGCCAAGGTCGTCACTGAACTCACCGAGCTGAAGCAATTCTATACGACTCTCGACGCACAACTTGACTCGACAGCATCGGTCTTTGCAAAGGCCGGGCCCAATCCCAAGAAATTAGGCTCGGTACCGAAGAAGGCTTGGTTTACGTTTCATAAGGAATGGAAGAAGATGGCCGATCAGCTTCGCCAATCGTTCGATCGATGGACACCAGAGAGCCTCTCTAAAGATTACTTCTATACTTCGCTCTACACTCTTACTCGTGAAGCAGGTCTCTCGATCGAAGGTGTGCATCAATTGCAGACCGGTCGAGCCGATAGGAAACTCGACAATAAAGAATTCGAGATCAAGATTGGTAGCGCCATGTCCTTGGCACAGAGTACCCTGAATCAACTGAAATCAAAAATAGAGCAGGCTGAGAAGCTTTCGCCCTCATCGAACGGCATGCCTCGCCGTGATGGACTGTGATTCGTAGAGCTAGGAAAATTTTTACCATTTAGGCCCCGCTCTTGCTTCCGATAGGTTCTTTGGAGGGAAACATTTATGTCCCAAGGAAACGGAAGCTCTGGATCACTCGGTACTACGCAACAGGTTGTTGATTTTAGTGAAGCGCGGGCTCAGAAGCTCGAAGAGAAGCGTAAGAATACTGAGCGCATCTTTTTTAAGAACCTCCTCAGTGTCTATTCTGTCGTCGAAGGCTCATCTCTGGTTCCTATCGAATTTATCGATCTCTCGGAAGAAGGATGTGCGTTCCAGATCGCTTACGATCCGACTTCGCCCTGGCCAAAGGACAGCAATCAAGTTCCGCTTCGAGTCTACTTCACTCAAAATACCTACTTAGAACTTCGAGTGAATATTAAGAATACGAAATCGGTTATCGAGAATAATCGCCGCTACGTTCGTTACGGATGTGAAGTCGACTCGAGCACTCGATCTTTCGAAGCGTACGCTCAGTTCGTTCGCTTTATGAGATCGTATGCCGAGCATGCCCATAAA
>CANJNU010000033.1 GCA_947475645.1 Bacteriovoracaceae bacterium
CGAGGAGAGAGTTCTTTTGCATAATTGCAAAAGTAACAGGCCGATAGAAGAAATGCCAGCACACTTGCTAAGCTCGTTTGAAGTGGTACCCTTAAAAAGATGAATCGATTTCGCGAAGTATTCTCATCACCCGCAGCAACCTCCTTTAGGAAGTCTGCAGCCACGCGTCTCACGCTGGCTATGACGGGGTTCGCTATCGTAGGTATTCTATGGGGGCTGCATAATGCCTCGCGTTCACCGATGTTTCGCCTGCAAGTGCTCGAGATCTCTGATCAGCCGGAGAATGCTCCAGTTGACACTCAGACTCTGACACAGCTCGCGGCGGTTCCGATCGGAGAGATCAGTCTCTTCGATCTTGACTTAGTGCCCATCGAGGCAAGACTCATAAGTCATCCTTGGATTCGATCTGTCAGATTACAAAAACAGTTTCCACAAACACTCTCCATTGCGGTGGATTATCGAACACCCGTGGCGCTCTCTCAGGGCGACGACGGAAATTTGTCGTATGTCGATGCAGATGGAAAATTATTCGGACGCCTCATCCTAAATTATTATCCAAATCTCCCGGTGCTTTCGGGAGTGTCTCAAACTCAGACGGTGCCGGCGCTTCAACTTCTCAATGCTTGGGACAAAGCAGGCATGACGGATGCGCAGCTTTCGAGTCTGCAGTGGGACTTTGAAAAAGGTTATCGTATGTGGGTGACCCACATTTCGGGAAGATTTGTGATCGATCTCGGTCAAGATCTTGACGCCGAAGAGCAATTTAGGCGTTTGAAACAAGTTTTTGGCTACTTAAAGACCCAAAAAATACAGGTTCAGCAGATTTGGGCTGATGCAGGTAAGAAAATAGTTGTCAGATCTGTCCGAGGTTCTTAGAATTCCTTAGACCGGGAAGTTTTTGCCCAGTGGCAAATACCGGTCACATGATTAGGTTACTTAGGTCTAAGGAAGGATCCCGGGTATGTCCAAAAAAGACTTCATAGTTGGTCTGGATATCGGAACAACGAAAATTTGTTGCATCGTGGGTGAGGTCTCGCCCGACTCGCATACAGTCGACATCATCGGAATAGGTACCGCACCCTCGACGGGATTACGTAAGGGAGTGGTCATTAACATAGACTCAACGGTTGAGAGTATCACGAAGGCGGTCGAAGAGGCCGAGCTCATGGCGGGCGTAGAGATCTCAACGGTTTACACAGGAATTGCCGGCGGCCATATTAAATCCTTTAACTCCACGGGCATTGTGGCCGTGAAGGACAAGGAAATTAGTAACCAAGACGTGGGTCGGGTTATTGATGCAGCCAAGGCGGTAGCAATCCCTCTCGACCGTGAAGTCATTCATATTATTCCCCAAGAGTTCACCATCGATGGACAAGAGGGTATTCGCGATCCAATCGGAATGAGCGGTGTTCGCCTCGAAGCGAAAGTTCATATTGTTACCGGGGCAGTTTCGAGTGCTCAGAATATAATCAAATGTGCCAACAAAGCGGGCCTAAACGTTGCCGAGATTTGCTTGGAGCCCATTGCGTCGGCCGAGGCAGTGCTCTCCCAGGATGAAAAAGATCTGGGCGTTCTGCTCATTGATATTGGTGGTGGCACAAGCGATATCGCTATCTTTAAAGACGGCGCCATTGTTTACACCGGCGTCCTTGCTGTCGGAGGAAATCATCTCACTAATGATATTGCCGTGGGCTTAAGAACCCCCCAAAACGAGGCAGAGCGAGTCAAGATTCAGCATGGCTGCGCTATGTCAGCCATGGTGAAGCAAGACGAGACCATTGAAGTGCCTGGTGTAGGAGGCCGCAAGTCTCGTATCGTGCAGCGCAAGCTTCTGGCCGATATCATCGAACCGCGCGTTGAGGAGATTTTTCAGCTCATTCAGCGTGAGGTAATGAAATCCGGTTATATGGATCTGCTCTCAGGGGGGGTTGTCATTACGGGCGGCACCACTATTATGGAGGGCATGCCAGAAATCGCCGAGTTCATTTTTGAGATGCCGGTAAAGCGCGGACTGCCCCAAAACATTGGTGGCCTTCGCGACATTGTGAATTCGCCAAAATTCGCAACCGCAGTGGGATTGGTTCAGTACGGTGCCCGCAATGTTCAAAAAGGAAGAAGTAAGTTCACGATTCGCGACAAGAATATCTACGATAAAGTCAGAGGTTCTATGCGGTCTTGGATGAAGGATTTGTTCTAAGGATAGAGTTAGGCTTTAGAAAAGTGGCGCAACCTTGGGAAACTAAGGTTGCACGAGTTCAACCCAGCCGGTGCAGTACTGAAAGGGAGACGCCGGGAAAGACAGGAAGAAGGATCTTCTCAATGTTTGAAAACGAACAAGTTGTTAGTCATGGTGCAAAAATTAAGGTTGTGGGCGTAGGCGGCAGCGGATGCAATGCTGTGAACACAATGATCCGTATGGGACTTCAAGGTGTTGAGTTCATCACTGCGAATACTGATCGACAAGCGCTTGACGCCTCATTGGCGCCAACGAAGTTGGCGATCGGGCAGGAGCTCACCAAGGGTCTTGGCGCGGGTGCGAACCCAGAAGTAGGCCGTAAAGCAGCATTAGAAGACTATGCAAGAATCTCCGAAATTCTTGCTGGGGCTGACATGGTATTCATCACAGCTGGTATGGGCGGTGGAACGGGTACTGGGGCTGCACCTATCTTCGCAAAGATCGCGAAAGAAGTCGGCGCATTGACTGTGGGTGTAGTCACCAAGCCCTTCATGTTTGAGGGAAAGAAACGCAAGAAGCACGCTGATCAAGGAATGGCGTGGTTGCGTGAGAATGTTGACTCACTCATCACCATTCCTAATCAAAGGCTCCTTGCGATCTCGGGATCGAATCTTTCGATGCTTGACGCTTTCAAGCGGGCTGACGAAGTTTTACTGAATGCTGTTCAAGGGATCTCAGACCTCATTACTCATACAGGCTTGATCAACACCGACTTTGCAGACGTGAAGACAATTATGCAAAGTAAGGGTCTGGCTTTGATGGGAATTGGGTCCGGCACCGGCGAACATCGTGCAATCGAGGCTGCCACTAACGCCATTTCGAGTCCTTTACTCGAAGATATCGCGATCGATGGTGCTACTGGCATTATCATCAATATTACTGGCTCCTCCAGCATGAGTATTCATGAAGTGAATGAAGCCACCACCCTCATTATGGAAGCCGCTCATGAAGATGCAGAAATCATCTTTGGTACGGTAATCGATGAATCGATGAAGGAAACGATCAAGGTCACTGTTATTGCTACGGGACTGGGCATTCAGACCATCGCGGCAGTGGTAGAAGTGGCTGCTGTGATTCCACCTCAACCCACTCCATCGATGATGCAGGTCAACCAAGCTAAAGCTGAGTTGAGTAATCGCATGAGTGTACACGCCAGTGTGCCCATTCAGCAGGAGGTCATGAATTCCAGCAGTGCGAATTTATCCGCCGAATCTGACGTGGCCTCGAGTAATCTTGCAGCGTCCCTCAGTAATGCAGCGGCATCGGCTGCCGACGCAGCTGAGTTGGCCCGTGCGAAGGCAATTGCACAGCGCCTAGGCATCACCAATCTTACCGATGACTCTTATGATGTGCCGGCGTATATGCGTCGTCAGCAGGAGCGTCAGCTCTAAGATCTGGTTTTTAAGCCTAGAAGGCTAGAAAAACTCAGGCGCTCTCCTTAATTGGAGGGCGCCTTTTTTTTAGGGTCATCATCATCTAGGTGCGTCAACGTTTTCTGAGTATTTAAATGCGCCGTAATTAATATAAATCCGTGTGCTGACGTCCCAAATTGATGCCTTTTTAATCATTCAATAGGTCAAATCTCTGCGAAGCGAGATTAAGCTGCGGCGTGTATTTTCTCTCTAAATGAGCCTATTTTGAATGATTTTTGATTAAAATCAGCCATTCACCCGAAGGGTAATGAGAAAGAGTTTCAGAACCCGAAGGATAGGCCAGGTTCAGAAAATATCAAGCCCCCATCGAAAAAATATATCTGGGTGCCAAATTTGCAAAAACAAACCATCGAGTTACAATTCCAGCACAAAGAGTTTTTTGAATTTTTTGCAGTCACTCAATCGTTCTGTAAGCACGCAGTATGAAATAAGGAGGAAGTGAAAATGCGCAGTAATAAGAAGTCCATTGGATGGGCCGGGGCTCTGATGATCACGACGATGGTCGGGGCGATAGATGGAGCAGTTGCCGCAGAATTTAAAGCGGGCGAACTGATTGTAAAGTACAAAGCTGGGGCGCAGCGCTCACGCTTTGAAATGAATTCATTATATGAGACTGCCGGTGTGAAGAGCGTTAAGCGTCTTCCACGTAGCCTCGGAGCAATGGATCATATCGTTCTCGCTAATGGAGTGAGAACCGAAGAAGCATTGGTCGCATTTCGTAGCAGCGACAAGGTTGAGTATGCTCAGCCTAATTTTATCTTACGGACCCAGCCTTTGCGTCACGCGCAAGGCAGTGGTATTCCCTGTTTCCCAGGATTTGAAATCCCAGGATGCGATCCAGGTGATGGCGGCGGCGGCGGCGGCGGAGAAATTCCCTGTTTGATCCCCGGTATTCCATTTCCTCCAAATTGCACTGATCCAGGTAACGGCGGTGGCGAACCAGAACAGCCAGGGCAGCCGGCTCAGCCTCCTGCAAATCGTCCTGCGCTCCAGCCTGCCCCCGCTGACATCGATCCTCCAGTTGCGGACATCGACCTTGTCAGGGCTTATGGCTTAACTAAGATCGGCGCTACCGAAGCTTGGAAAGAGCATCGTGGATCGAAAGACTTTATTGTTGCCGATATCGATACCGGTATCGACTACAACCACGAAGATCTATCTGCTAACCTCTGGCGTGATAAAGACGCAGACGGTAAAGAATTCAGTGGATACGACTTCGTTCATAACGACAATCTTCCCTTCGACGACAACCAGCATGGAACACACACCGCTGGAACCATCGGCGCAGTGGGCGGTAACGGAAAAGGTGTTTCCGGTGTTGCTCAGCGCGTATCGCTGATGTCGCTGAAGTTCCTCTCAGGCGAAGGCAGCGGAACAACTGCCGACGCGATTAGAGCAATTGATTACGCAATCGAACACGGTGCACGCGTTCTCAGTAATAGTTGGGGCGGTAAGGGCGATGATGGTAACAAGGCACTTGAAGATGCTATTATTCGCGCTCGCGATAAGGGTGTTCTCTTCATTGCTGCTGCCGGCAACGACGGTACCGATAACGACGGTAGCGATCCTGCCTTCCCTGCTGCGTTAAAGGTAGAGAACATGATCTCTGTGGCTGCGACCGACAGTAAAGATGCAATGGCATTCTTTTCGAATTTTGGTCCAAAAACCACCCACCTGGCAGCTCCTGGGGTCGATGTATATAGCACCATTCCTGGTGACAGATATGCACCGCTTTCTGGTACTTCCATGGCTTGTCCTCACGTTGCAGGAGCAGCGGCCCTTCTGTGGTCGAAGCATCCTGAATGGGATTACAAGAAGGTTAAAGAAGTCCTTCTCAGCTCCACTGACTCTCTCAGTGCGTTGAAGGGAAAAGTTGCGACTGGCGGTCGTCTGAATATTCTCAAGGCGCTGCGCTCGACGGATTGAATCGGTCCTGGCCTCTTCGCCTGACCGCGGCCATGGATTGGCTACGCACGAAGGCCCTGCGAAAGCGGGGCCTTCGTTTTTTTTAGGCATGGCCCGAAAAGAAAATCAGTCCCAAAGTCATCAATAGCCCTGCTGCCACCCAAGCCAATTCCGACTTTTGATGTCTCACTTTTCTGAATGTCGGAATTACAAAGTCGTGAATCATACAACCCAAGAGGCTACCCGAGGCTACGCTGGCGGTAATAATTGCGAGGGTCCGCACTCCCTCGGCCGACTCGGGTGAGGCAAGCGATTTCATCAGTAAATAAGTCGTGCCTGCCCCAAAGGGGAGGGCAAACGAGTAGGCGAGCATTAAAAAAGAAAACTGTTTAATCGAGCCCACACGATTTCTTAAGATCAGCGAGAAGGAGAGGGCTTCAAAGCCCTTGTGCGCCAAAAGGGCGAGAAAAAAGCTATGCTCTACAGCAACCGAAAGGCTCTGAGATAGGCTAAGAAAGATGCCGCTGGTTACGCAGTGGGCGAGCATTGCTGCCATGAGTAGTCCCACGGGGGCATCCTGGTGTTGGTGTGTGGCGTGGTACTCTTCTTCTTCGTGTTGGTGCTGATGAAGATGGAATGTGTGAACGACCGAATAGAGCGCCCACACAATACCCACAATCAGTAGGCTGGATCGGCCACCGACCTCGAGAACGTCGGGGAGAAGATCAAAAAAATAGATTCCGACTAGGGCGCCGGTTCCCACAAGAAGTAGGCTCTGAGACGAGTCGCGCACCCTGCGGATCAGGTGAGGCGCAATGCCGAAGACGGCCATAATAAGAGAGATAATGAGGGTTTCCCCGGCTACGCCCATAAGAGCGTAACGCCTAGCATAATAAAGTTCGATTCAAAAGAGAAAAGCCGGACCATCCTTGGTCCGGCATTCTAGGGATTACGCCTGCTTCTGTCCTTCCTTGGACGCCCGAGGTACTCCCCGGGCACTCAGAAGGACGCGATTCTTAGGTTCATGAGCTGGCCCTCGCTCTTGTGGCGATGCCCATCTGCATGGAGGTGTTCGCTTCTCTCCGAACTCTCCTTACAACTCACGCAAAGGGTCGCCGTGGGGCGAGCTTCTAAGCGCTTCAGCTCAATGTCATCCTCGCATTCTTCGCAGGCTCCAAAAGTACCGTCGTTGAGTCTCTGGAGTGCGGCCTCTACTTTTTTCGAATAGAGGGCTTCCCGATTTCTCATTCTCAGGCGCATACTGGTTTCGAGTTCCACTGCGGCTAGATCCGATTCGTCCGAGAGCTCATCGCTCGAAAGAATGAATTCGGGGTTCATGAGCCGTTGTGAAAAGGCAATTTTTTGCCGTTGGTCTTCAAAGAGCTTCTTGAATTGGGACAGGGCTTCCGAGTTCATTTTTGACTCCGATCAAGATGGGGATAGGTTCAGGGGTTAATCCTAAAGTTCCTAGCACGCGCAGAGCTGAGCTCAGCTCTGCCCATAGATGGGTCCACACTCGGAAGACAGCTGCACGACTCGCCAAAACAGAGGTACGCACAGTCCAACGGGCTTGATAGGAAGCCTTTGTATTACGATTCATGGTTTTCATGATTGATCCTCCTGTGAGTTGGGTCGTTTAGCGAAGGAGTCGAGTGCCTCATCCTAAGGCGTACTCCAGTGTCTTCTCTGGAGTCCTTCACGTCTTCTGATTGAAGAGTATTGCGAGCGGTGTGCCAGGCCGCATTTTCGATAAAAGATCAATTATTTCATCGAATGCGGCATGCCGTAGGCGGGTATGGCGGTGGGTCCAGAATGGGGAAGAAGAGTCGCTTTGGCACCGGTGCTGGATAGTGTACGATCAGATCAGCATGAAGAGAACGCTTCGGCAAAGCATTCTAAGCCAATATATTAATTATTACCCGCCGTTCATTGGCGGCGGAATTCGTGTCGAATATGTCGACCCAAAGTTTCTCGAAATTCGAGTGGGAATGAAACTCACCTGGTGGA
>CANJNU010000034.1 GCA_947475645.1 Bacteriovoracaceae bacterium
ACGGTGAACAATTCGCTCAAGCTCCTCGACCGGATAAAAATCGAGTCGCATCTGCACTCCGAAACGATCTCGAAGTGGGCTAGAAAGTAAACCGGTACGAGTCGTAGCCCCCACTAAAGTAAATTTAGGCAAATCGATTCGCAACGTTCGTGCGGCCGGACCCTGACCAATAATTAGATCCAGCTTAAAATCTTCCATTGCCCCGTAAAGCACTTCTTCGATCGTCTTTTGTAAACGATGCACTTCATCGATAAACAGAACGTCGCGAGGTTGTAGATTAGTTAAAATAGCGGCTAAATCGCCCTTTTTTTCAACATTAGGGCCGGTCACGGTGTGAATCTGGGTTCCCATCTCCTGCGCAATAATATGCGCCAGCGTGGTTTTACCTAAGCCTGGAGGACCCGCCAAAAGAACGTGATCAAGGGAGTCACCGCGAGCGCGTGCCGCTTCCATAAAAAGAGACAGATTCTCTTTAACCTTCTTTTGCCCGATATACTCGCCTAATACTGTGGGCCGCAGGCTCTTCTCTAAAACCAGCTCGCCTTCTCTTCCCAGTTCCGTATCAACCAGTCTCGATGTTTCTTCCATGTTTGACCTCAAATCCCAAAAAATTAAACGTACTGCCGCAGAGCTGCGCGAATCAACGCTTCCACATTCTCGGGCGGGGGAGTTACTTCTGCTAGGATCTTTTGAAGCAAAGGATAGGCATCGGCCTCACGATATCCCAGACCCACCAATGCCGAGGCTGCGTCGCGTACAAGCGGCGAGTGCCCTAGCGCCGCCCGCGAGGAATCACGCGTTGCAACCGCAGTGATCGGCTCGCGCGTTGGGCGCGCATAAATTCCCGCATCGATCTTTTTCTGAATTTTATCGGCGAGCTCAAGCACCATGCGTTCAGCAGTTTTTTTGCCAATGCCTGAGATACGACCCAGCGCTACTTTATCTTCTTGAAGAATCGCCTGGATAAGCGCTGATGAATCAACCGAGGAAAGGATCGTGAGCGCCAACTTAGGCCCGATTCCGTTCACTTCTTGAAGAGTGAGAAAGAGATCTTTCAGCGCACTGGATGTGAACCCGTAGAGATCAAGCGCGTCTTCGCGCACATGGGTATGAATATAAAGCTCGATCGAGCTGCCCGAAATCCAACTCACTCCACCCTCAGCTTCGGGAACACTCACCGAGTAGCCCACTACTCCGCCCCCCATGGCGCTTCCTACGCCCACTAAAAGCTTACCCACCGAATGCTCAATTACTTTTCCGCTCAGAAATCCGATCATTTATCGCTCCAACCGAATTCGTTTTTTTCCCGCAACACTTTCGGGTGTAATTCCCAGCGCCTCTGCAAGCGAGGAACCCTTTTTCGACCGACGCCCAGAAGCCTCGTTCATAGCCTTATGAAGGGCAGGAAATCTTCCAGCCACTGACCGCGACGCGTGCGCATGGCAAATCGCGATTGCTAAAGCGTCTGATGCATCGGCAGTCGCAAACTGATGCTGTCCGGTGAGCAGTCCCACCATCTTGGCCACCTGCTCTTTATCGGCGCCACCATGACCCACCACCGATTGCTTCACCTCACTTGCGCTATATTCTGCAACCGTAAGATGATGAATTCTTCCAGTCAAAATCGCGGCACCTCTCGCTTGCCCCAGCTTAAGGGCAGAGACCGGATTTTTCGCAAAAAAGACTTTCTCAATGGAGAGAACTTGTGGCTGATATTCCAAAATTACGGAGGTCAATCCTTCGTAGATCGAGAATAATCGCTCTTCAAGTGGGATCACCGCCTTACCGCTGGTGTTAGCGAGCTTCAGGGTTCCATTTGCGACGTGAACGATCGAGTTTGCCACCCAATCAATGCATCCAAACCCCAGAAGGCGCGAGCCCGGATCGATCCCCAAAATTCGCATGGGCTGATCTAAACAAGGTCGTAGATCAATGTCATTACCGAAGTGCTGAGGAGCTAAAAATCCCGCTTCACTTGAAGCCAGGTCGTTTCGGACAGCGGACGCATTGCGCGGAATCGCTTCAGGCCTGGATCTCTCTCAGAGAGTCCGACAATTTTGACTCGTTGCGCACCCAGAGCAACGAGTGACCGTTCGAGCTCGGAAATAAGCAGACACCCCAGCCCCCAATACCGATAACGAGGAACCACACCGCCCACTCCCACCTGCCAAACGAGGCTGCGAGGAGCCTCTCGCACGGCTAAAGCGAAGCCCACCGGTTTTCCTAACACCTCAATACCCAAAAGTACGCGTTCGTCTAACTGGCCACGAAGAGCTTTCAGTGCCCACCTGATCTCTTCGAGCTCGTTGAGCTTCAGCCAGCCGCGTCGGTCACCACACGAAGACTCGTTGAGTATCTGCAGCAAGAATTCAGAGTGAAGTGGCGTAAGCGTTACGTTCCCTGCAAAGCGAAGTCGCTCGGCCTGCGCCTGAATCGAATCAAGCACAGACGACCGCGAGAGGTCATACTCGAATCCAACTCGCCTCTCATCAACTGAATAACCCACGCCCGCGAGCTGCAAAACAAGAGGGAGAGAAGCCGAATCGCCAAAAATAAACGGCCCCGCTCCGAAGAGGGGTCCCGATAGACTCTTCGCCCCCCGTTTCGCACCCCAGAGACTGACTGCGTCGAGCAGCGTGCGAGCCATATTCAAGTCATTTAAACACTCGAGCTGGGCAAAGTACACGCGAGCCGGCTGAGAACGCTCGTCCCAAATTCCAATGACTCGGCCCACACACTCGCCCCCGCGAAACGCCCCATAAAGGACTCGATCGGCGAATTTGAAGTAGGGATTTTCAGACACATCCCAAAAAAGACCCAGGGGTTGGCGGGGATCGAACGCAAGGGTTCGAATCTCATACGAAATCACGATTTCATTATCGTAACCCCGATCTCAGCAGTTCAAACGAAAAAAAATCAGAAAAAACCCTCAAGTAAATCATCTCTCCTGCCGACAAGTTCTATAAGGCACTTTACAGCACCCACTCAACCCTCTTGGGCGCAAGGGAGTTTTGTTGGATAAGTGCCCCACTTCCTCGGTAGGAAGGCCCGGTTAGGCAGTGTTACACAACGTCAGATCCGCTCTGGCACAATGGATCACTCCCGTAGCAGCCGCCCAAGGTGCGCAACCCGCGCAACAAGGGCCGCCCCAAAAGTTTGAGAGGTTCACGACCGAAAAGCCTCCTCCAGATAAGGTAGAAACCCAGCCACGAGGAGATCCCTCCTTGGCTGGGAAGAAGGGATCGGGAGCGGAAGAGCAACTTCCTCGACCGCCACCTGCTGCCGTTATTCCGATTCACGTCGCAAGGATGGCGAAGGAGGGTGCTGGGCAAGAAAGCATAGCATCGATCTACTTCCATCTTATGATGAGTCTACAGAGTCATCATCTAGCGACTCTTCGCTGGTTTGGATCAATTGCCTATCGAAATGCTAACCGGATGCAAAAGAAGACCGGCAGACTTCGTAAAGGCGTGATTATCGACGGAAGAGCCAGTTAGATAAGACGGTAAATAAGACGGTAAATAAGACGGCCTCAGCCTCACTCGCTGGGGCCGTTTTCTTTAGACGTCGCCACTCAACAGATGCAGATGAAGATGAAATACGGTTTGTCCGCCACCCTTACCCGTGTTGATGACCGACCGATACCCCGGGGGAAGTAAATGATTCTCTCGCGCAATTTGTACAGACAACTCCATCATGCGTGCGAGCATTGTCGAGTAGGAAACCCCTTGAGTAGGAAACGCTTCATCCAGCGAAGCCACGTGGTGCTTGGGAATGAGGAGAAGATGAATCTTTGCTTGCGGCTGAATATCCCGAATGCAGATAAATTGATCGTCTTCAAAAATCCTGGGTGACGGAATTAAACCCGTAATGATCTTGCAGAAAATACAATCAATCGAGCTCATGCCTTCACACGCTCAATTTGCGCACCCAGTAAGCGCAACTTTTCTTCCATTCGATCATAGCCTCGATCGAGGTGATAAATTCGACTTACCTCGGTTTCGCCCTGAGCAAATAATCCGCCCAGAACTAAACTCGCGCTTGCTCTTAGATCGGTAGCCATTAAAGGCGCGCCCTTCAGCTTCTCTGTTCCCCGAATCACTGCAGTATTCCCTCGAATCGATATGTTCGCGCCCAATCGAATAAGCTCAGGCACATGCATGTACCGATTTTCAAAGATGGTCTCAGAGATCAGTGAGGCTCCGTCAGCCACTGTCAGCACAGCCATGAACTGAGCCTGCATATCGGTGGGAAATCCGGGGTAAGGCAACGTAGTAAAGTCGACGGCTTTGGGACGCCCCTGCGAGCGCAACTCGATGAAGCGATCGCCGCGAGTAATGAGTGCGCCCGAATCCTCAAACTTCACCAAAACTGACTCCAATGCTTCGGACCTCAGACCCATAACCCGAACCGATCCCCCGGTTCCGAATGCGGCAGCAAGAAAGGTACCCGCTTCGATACGATCTCCCATCACCTCATGATTACAACCATGAAGTGATGACTTTCCTTGAATATGAATGACTTCGCTTCCCTCTCCCGAAATCTCGGCGCCCATACCCCGAAGAGCGCACGCCAGATCAATAATCTCGGGCTCTCGCGCACAGTTCTCGAGTACTGTTTCGCCTTCGGCTAGAACGGCCGCCATCATTAAATTTTCCGTAGCACCCACACTTGGAAATTCGAAACCTACGCGGTTTCCCTTTAACTTTTTTGCGGTAGCAATGACATACCCATTCTCAAGCTCAATCTTCGCGCCCAGCTTCTCCAAACCCGTGAGATGAAAATTAATGGGACGTGCGCCGATAGCACACCCTCCGGGCAAGCTCACTTTTGCGTAACCAAAACGGGCCAAAAGCGGACCTAATACGAGAACAGAGGCGCGCATGGTTCTAACCAAGTCGTAAGGGGCCTCGGTTTGAGCCGTTACTGGAGTCGAGAGCACCACTTCGGATTGATCGAGGCGATCTTCAACGATGACCCCCATATGAGAGAGCAACTTCAGCGTGGTGCGAATGTCCTCGAGACGAGGAACCCGGCTGTACTTACACTTTTCGTCAGTGAGTAAAGCTGAAATTAAAATGGGTAGAGCCGCGTTTTTTGCGCCGCTTACTTCGACCGTTCCACTGAGGGCTTTTCCGCCTCGAATGCGCATCTTGTCCATGCAATGTAAATAACTCGTTCAAGCCAAACTTGCGACCAAAACTCGAGGGCGACCTGCCAAATCGAAATGAATTTTTGACGTGCACCAAGGCGACGAACGAAAGAGATGCTGAATCAGATCGGCTCGTTCATGTGGAATTTCCAAGAATATAGCCCCACCTGGCTTAAGGATCTGTGCCGCTCCCTGCGCGATTTTACGATAGAAATAAAGTAAATCGCTCTCGGGCGCATAGAGCGCACTGACGGGCTCGAAGTAACGCACCTCGTCCTCGATCGAATCTGCCTGACTTAAATAGGGTGGATTACTGACAATAAAATCAACCTGATTGCGATATGCGCCTGAAGCGTAAAGCAAGAATGGCTCGAACACTTCATTTACGCTCTGGGCCTGAACCAACGCCAATCGATGAGCTCCGGTACCTAAAATTCGATCGGCATTCTTATGGGCTCTCGCGATCGCATGAGGCTGTAAATCCGAGGCAGTCATTCGAAGCGACGAATACGAGGCCAGCAACTCAATAGAAATGGCCCCACTTCCTACTCCCACTTCAATTCCGAGGATCGAACGCGCGTCGAACGTCAAAAGGTAATCCTGAACCAAAACGACCAAGCCTTCGGTCTCGGGACGAGGAATCAAAACATCGGGCCCTACTTCGTATTCGTGATCCAAAAAGGTTTGATAGCCCACGAGGTGCTGAAGCGGCTTACCCTCGGCGCGGGTGGTCGCGAGAATCAAGAGTCGATCACCGGCCGCAGCTGGAAAACTTTCGCGAAGTTGAGTGAAAAGATCCAGGCGAGAGAGTTCGCGATTCGTGGCGCTTCGATACGCTGCTTGCACGAGCTGAATCGCCTCTGACTCGATTGTTCCTTTTTCGACCAATGCCTGACTCGACGAGAGAATAATTTGAGCGGTCTCGATCGCGTCTTTAAAGCTCAGCGGTCGATCACGGCGAAGCGCCATTACTGATGACTCCCTACACCTTGCGCCTTAAGCGCTTCGGCCTGGTAATGAGTTTGAAGTCCATCTAAAATCTCGTCGATCTTACCTTCCATAACCTCGGGAAGCTGATAAAGGGTCATTCCGATTCGGTGATCGGTGAGGCGCCCTTGAGGAAAATTATAAGTGCGAATGCGCTCACTTCGATCACCCGTGCCTACCATCGCACGACGCGAGTCGGCTTGAGATTGCGCCGCCTTTTCGGTCTCCAAATCCAATAACCGCGCGCGTAGAATCTTGAGCGCTTTGCCCTTGTTCTTCAACTGAGAACGCTCATCTTGGCAAACCACAACTAATCCAGAAGGAATATGCGTGAGTCGCACAGCTGAGTCGGTCGTATTCACGCCCTGCCCGCCTGCGCCACCTGAACGAAAAACATCGGTGCGAAGGTCGGTGGGATTAATGTCTACGTCGACCTCTTCGGCTTCGGGCATAATTGCTACCGTAACAGTCGAAGTATGTACGCGCCCCTGAGCTTCGGTTGCAGGCACACGCTGTACGCGATGCACACCGCCCTCGAACTTCAACCGACTGTAGGCTCCACTTCCCTGCACTTCGGCGATGATTTCTTTCATTCCACCTAAGCCCGTACCGTTGACGCTCAAAACTGTAACACGCCATCCCTGACGTTCGCAGTAACGTTGGTACAATCGAAATAACTCTGCCACAAAGAGCGCGGCTTCTTCACCACCCGCACCTGCGCGCACTTCTAGCATCACATTTTTGTGATCGTTCGGATCTTTAGGTAAGAGCAAAACCTGTAAACGCTGCTGCGAAGATTCGAGCTCGGGCTCTAAAATCCTGAGCTCCTCCTTGGCCATCTCCGAGATATCGGCGTCCTTCTCGTAGACCAGCTCCTTATTGGAGACAATCTCGGCCTTGGTTTTTCTGTAGTTCTGATATTCCAAAACAATCGGCTCGAGCAGCGACCGCTCTTGAGAGAGACGACGAAACTCTCCTGGCTGATCCGCCAATGCGGGATCAGACAGGCGACTCTCGATTTCCTGAAAACGCTGTTCTACTGATTCAAGCTTGTGAAACATAAAATAAAAAGTCCGAGCAAACGAGGTTTGCCCGGACTTTCCTTAAATTCAAGAGCGAAACTATTTCTTCTTGTACTTGTTCATGAAGCGCTCAACGCGGCCTTCAGTGTCCATTAACTTGTGCTTGCCGGTGAAGAAAGGATGGCAAGAAGAACAAATTTCCACGCGGATCGATTCTTTGGTCGCGCGGGTTTCAATGATGTGCCCACAGGCGCATCTTACAGTCGTTTCAATATAAACAGGATGGATTCCTTGTTGCATAAAATTCTAACCTCAAAAAAACTTAATTCAGCTGAGGAGCGGATCTCCCATCACCAAAAATGTGATCC
>CANJNU010000035.1 GCA_947475645.1 Bacteriovoracaceae bacterium
CCGGGCTTTTTATGAAGCCGAACCCACTCTTTTAAGGCCGGAAACAACTCGGGGGCAAGCTGACACTCATCAATCACTGTACCCGAGGACCTCGAGTGTTCGGCGACGAACTCGGAAGGACTTCCCCGAGCCCGGGCCAGGACGTTCGGGTCGTCGAGAGTCAGATAATTCTCGCACACTTTATCAGACTCTGTAAAATTGAGCATTTAGAGTTGCTGTTTTTACAGAGTCTGTCAAAACCTCTAAATTACCCGCAAAATCCAACCCTTCAAGTAGCGCTCCTGTGGACGCGAAAGCAGCGTCGGAAATGTGTCAGGTTGGTCAATGCGCTCAAGCACTTCCAGCTGAACCCCCAACTTTTGAGCAGCCCCTAGCACTTGGGCCTGATAAGCGTCCCAAGTCACATTCGCCGAGTTAATTGAGGTCACCAGCACTCCGCCCCGTTCAACAAGCTCGAGGGCTAAGGCGTGAAGCTTTTCAAGATCCTTTGCGGTCGAGAAATTACTTTTTTTGCCTCGTGAGCCTCGCGAGCCACGTGAGCCACGTGAGAATGACGGCGGATCTAAAATTACACAATCATACATTTGTTTTTCGCGCTTCAGCCGGGGAAGCCATTCAAAAACGTCGCCCGAAATAAACCGCCCGCGATCTTCGGGCAGCTGATTGGCGATCCAGTTCTCTTGCGCCCAAGCCACCGTCGACTTCGACAGATCTAAAGTCGTTACATGGGCTGCGCCTGCATTTCCACAAGTGACCGAAAGACTTCCGGTGTAAGCGAAGGTATTCAGCACTCGCCAACCCTGTGCTCGATCTTTTAACCAAGCCCGAAGCGGCGAATGATCCATAAACAGTCCCGGATGCCTGGCTCCCATCATCTGAATCAAGTAACTTCCACCCACTTCGCGCGCTAAAAACCGCTCTTCGGGAGGCTGACCGTGAAGAATTTTAGGAAGCGCTGGAACCCCTTGCTCGGGGCGCCCCAAACCCACCACCGACCGGGCATTTTTGGAAACGCAAAATCGAGTCAGTTCCTCAAAAATAGAAACCGTGTTTTTTGAGTCTTCCCACTGAGTGATCCAATAGTGATCTTGAAATCGATCGACTGCCCAAAACTGAAGAGGCCCTCGCCCCTCACCCGCGCCGTGAAATACGCGACAGGCCTCGAGCTGCCGAAAGACTCCTCGTTCTTCGCGCCATTGCCAGGCCCGGTTTAAATCTTCGTGAAACTCTTTTTGAGTGGCTGTCATAAAACAGATTTTCTTTCTTGGCATCGAAACGCCTCAACCCAAGACTGAAAGTCTTCGGGCCACTGCGCTTCAAACTTTTCTCCAGTCGGTAGCTCAAGGCGTGCAGCGTGCAAGGCCACACGCGGCACAGAAACTCCGGCCCACTCTTTTTTTCCGCCATAAGTGGGGTCACCCAAAAGGGGGCATCCCTGCGCAGCCAAGTGCACACGAATTTGATGGCGTCTTCCGGTTTGAGGATAAGCACGCCCCAAAAATGCGCCCTGAAACGATTCTTTGCTCTCGACTTGAGTTAACGAGGCAAGCCCTTTGACCGGCGAGGACACTCGGCACACCGGCATGGGCAAAGCCCCCTCAGCCAAAAATTCGTAGGTTTTTTTAACTCGGTGCTTCTCAAACCACTGACAGGCTTCGCGATGCGCCTCGGGGGTTTTCGCAAAGAGCAGCACCCCACTGGTTTCGACATCTAATCGATGGACCACCCAAAGTTTTTGACCCACCTCAACCTCGACCCTCGACTGAACCACGGGAAGTGGCACCGCGCCAGGGGCCGTACGGCCTGGAATGGTTAACCACCCCGCAGGCTTATTTACAATCATCCATCGATCGGTCTGAGCAAGAAGCATTTGCGTCAAAGGTAAACTAGATCCTTTTGTCAAACAACCTTTTCTGATATTTGCGGGTGACATGAAAAACTACTTCAAGCTTTTTGCTTTCGTGATCGCACTGGTGGGCGCCACTCTTTGGCTTGGCCGCGAACCCAATAGCGATTTAGTTTTTGATCGCACCGTACCCATTACCGTTTCCGTTCATGTCATCGAACGTGCACTTGGCGAAATTCCTTTCTGGCAGAGGTGGTTTCATGGAGTAGGAAAAGTTGAGCGCATCGATATGTTCGAACGTCCCATGGCTGGGCCCGAGCAGACCCCCGAAAAGGGAGCCCTGATTCGCTTCCTGGTTGACCCAAAAAAGGGCCCCAGTCGGCGATTTTTCATTCTTGCCGAGGTCACCGAATACATCCCTCATCAAAAGATCGGGTTACGATTAAAAGACGATCGCTCTGGAAAACTTTCGCGACTTTTTAGCCAAGTAAATTGGAATCTCGAAATTATTCCCGCCGAAGGAAAACGCCCCGCACTTCTTCATGGAAGTGCCGTAGCGCGCACCCACACCTTTCGCGCTCGTTTTTGGGGAAGACTCGCCGAGCGAATCTTAATGAATCAGGTTTATCTGCCGGACTTAATTACCTTGGCCGAATTTGCTCTTCAACCCATCGAAGAGGCGCCGCCCTCTGCCTATTAAGCAGCGCGAACCTCGGGCACCGAATCAGCTTCATTTCCTTCTTCTTGCACCCAAGTGGCAATGGGTCGCCAACCCGCTAGGGTGGAGTGTTCGCATACCCAGGCGTCTTCAGGCACCCAACCTCTTAATCCTGCTTGCTTCAACGCTTCTGCTGTAAAAGGCCCTTCAATTCTTGCCTTCAAAGCGGCCGATTCGGGTGAGAAAATCCAGAAACTTCGGCCTTCGTCGGATTGAATCGGCAGTTCAGAGAAAACGGTACTCTGCGCGAGTGGCTCTTCATTTTGCTTCTCGCCCACTTCATTTTGCTTCTCGCCCGCTTCATTTTGCTTCTCGCCCGCTTCGGTTGCAAGGCGCACCATCGAATCAAAGTCAATTTCTTGCGAAAAAAGCATCTCTGCAATCTTGGAAGCTACAAATGGACCCAAAGTCTGATTTCCATTTTTAACCCACCACTGCACGGGCACCACTTCAGTCGAGGCGGGCAATACTACTCGTTTCTGTCGCCTTTTACTCTGTCGTCTGCCACCCAAAAAAATACCCGCCGCCAAAAGAAGCAGCATCACACCCGCTCGAATCTTTTTTTCCCAATTCACCCCCGTCGAGGCTTCTACTGCAACGCGAAACCAGAGGTCGAAATCCTTAAGCGCCACGAGCCCCAAATCCGAATCGTTCGGAACCTTTACGGGTACGTTGGGGTCAGACCACCAATGAACTTGCCTTGCTTGAAATTCATGCACCAGTTGCTGCCGTTCGCGCAAATCGATGAGCGGGAATGCCGCCAGATCGACGTGCCCAAAAACCACTCGCTCGCCCATGGGCGTATCGAGTGTGGTGGAGATGGAGAGAACACGAGCTTGAGGATTATTCGTTTTCTCGAAAATAAAACTTTTCTTTCGGTTCGACACAAGAGCAAGGCGCTTCGAATAATCAGACGGCAACCGCTGCCAACGACTGGCCTCATCGGTGCTTACGTTTTGCGACCAGCCCGAAAAATCCGAGTTCAAGCCCCTCCATTGTGGATTGCCATTCGAAAAAATGGCTACATCACCCATTTCTGGAATCGCAGGCTGAAAATGAAAAAACGAGGGACTCCAGGCGTTCGATTCAACATTTCGGGTGGCTACTTCCGAGATCGCACGTACGGCCTGCTGTAGAAAATACTGCGCATTTTGCGGGGAACCCGAACTCTTGGGGCGAGCCCCGGGTACCTCAGAGAAATCGAAAAGTTGAAAGAGAAGTACTCCAAAAAGTACACAAAGGGCTCCCGTACCGAGTACGAGTGCCGAAGGATTAATCTTCCATATTCGAGAGACCGTCTTCATAAGAAACTGATCGGAAATTGCTGAAGAATTTTAGAGGAAAAAGGGCTAGAATCAGCTTATGGGACTTACTTTCGATTTTATCGTCAAAAATTTGTCAACCACGCGTTCGCAAATCTTCTCAAAATTACCGGCAAATTTTGAATTTACGGCCATGACCACCGATTCGCGCAAAGTTACGCCGGGCTGTCTTTTTGTAGCTCTTGTGGGTGAGAAATTCGACGGCCACGATTTTCTTCAGCAAGCGATTGACGCCGGTGCTGCAGGATTGATTTGCCGAGACGGCTCGCTGCTGAATCCCGGATTAAGCTCACTTGCCGTATTTTGGGTAAAAGACAACGCCGGCACTCTCAATGCTTACCGTGAATTGGCTTACGCATGGAGAAAGCAGTTTACCCTTCCCGTAGTTGCTGTTGCGGGCAGTGTTGGAAAAACAACCACCAAAGAACTGTTGTCGGCCCTGCTTCGGGGCCGTTGGGAAAAGGTACTCAAAACCGAAGGAAGCCAAAATGGTTTCGTCGGCATTCCGATGACTCTGCTTGAGCTTCGCCCCGAGCATGGTGCCGCAGTAATCGAAGTTGGAATTGACGAGGTCGGATCAATGATTCCGCATCTCGACGTCGTTTGCCCCGATGCGTCGCTATTAACTGCGATTGCAGCCGAACACTTAGAGAAATTAATCGACCTACCCACCGTGGCACGCGAAGAAGGCTTTGCACTCAGCCAAGTGGCCGAACGACAAGGGCTCGTTGCCATCTCGCTTGACGATCCTTGGATTGCGCCCCACTGGAAGTCTTTGGGAAAAATTTGTAAGGTAGGCTACACACTTCACTCAGAAACCGCTCAAAAAGCGCTCGAACATGCTTTTGGAGCTCCGATTCTGACTGGAAAACTCATGGACGCAAATACACTAAGAGTTTCAGGCTTCCCTACCGGAGATGAGACTTACACGCTTCCCCTGCCCGGAAAACATAACGCCGCAAACTTTTTGGCCGCACTGGCCCTCGCAACGGGCTTGGGCCTTACTCCGCAAGAACTCAAGAAGGGCCTAGCTACATTCGTAGGGGCATCTGGAAGGTCAGAGCTTCGTACCCTAAAAAGCGGCACCCCCGTGGTTTGCGATTACTACAACGCAAGCCCCGCTTCGATGGAAGCCGGACTTGAAATGTTAGCCGACGTGGCGAGAGCCAAAAAGAGCAAGAGTCTGTGGGCCTGTTTAGGCGACATGCTGGAACTGGGCCCGCTCGAAGAAGACTTTCACCGGGCCTTAGCCCCCTCTCTTCAGCGCCTCAATATTCAAAACGTGCTCCTTTTCGGCCCCCGCATGAAGGCTCTTTTAGACGAGCTGAAAAAACAGAACTTTTCGGGCCAAGTGAATCATTTTAATTCGCACGAAGAGCTGGCGGCGCAGCTTACTCGGGGAATTCAGCCGAACGATGCAATTCTGATTAAAGGCTCGCGCGGAATGCGAATGGAGAAGGTGTGGGAGCAAATTCAATGAAAGCAAAAATTTTAGAACCCACTTCAAAAAATATTCAACGTGTGGCCCTGGCCCTACGCGAAGGCAGAGTTGTGGGCATGCCCACCGAAACGGTTTATGGACTTGCAGGCGCGGCGTTTCAGCCCGATGCTTTGGCTCGCATTTTTGAAACCAAGGAGCGGCCTACTTTTGATCCTTTAATTGTGCATGTGGGGCCACACTGTAATTCAGAAGAAGCACTCGAAAAACAGGGATTAATTCATACCTCGGCACTCAGTGTGGAAGCAAAATTAGTTATCCAGAACTTAATTGAAAACTTTTGGCCAGGTCCACTCACTCTCGTTCTGCCCCGATCGAATCGCGTTCCCGACCTCGCAACAGCAGGACTCTCCACGGTGGCTATTCGCATGCCTATGCACCCCGTTGCACAAGCACTGATTGAAGCCGCGGGTACGCCGCTTGCTGCTCCGAGTGCCAATCGCTTTGGCCGCATTAGCCCTACCACGGCACAAGCGGTTGCCGACGAATTGGGCGATCGAATTGAACTGATTCTCGACGGTGGTCCGTGCGCAGTGGGAGTTGAATCGACCGTCATTCATGTTGCCCTCGACGGAACGCTCACTCAACTTCGACCCGGTGGACTTGCTCGCCAAACGATTCAAGATCAACTGGGAATCTCGGTTCACACTACTGAATCGACCTCTGCTCCGGGCCTCACCGAGCAGGCTCAAACCTCGCCGGGCATGCTAGAAAGCCATTATTCGCCTAGTAAAACACTTGTGCTACTGCCCGAAGCGGTAACCGAACTTGAACCACGGCACTGGCGAGAAATGAAGAAAAATGGAGGCGAAGCCTCTACATTTGGATTTCTTCTGAGAAGGCCACTTACAGCAGAAGAGCCCACCCTCGAGGAGCTGCTTCATCGCTCGGGTGCTTTTACGGCAGGCAACGAGCCCAAATTGCTAATCGAGGCTCTGACTCAAAACGGCGACGTTCATGAGGCCGCTCGAAATCTTTTTTTAAAGCTCAGAATGCTCGACGCATCTTCTGCCGATTTACTTTTTGCTGAACCCTGGGAGAAAGACGAGGGCCTGGGGCACGCTCTGATTGATCGGCTTACCCGAGCGGCTAAAATTAAACTCTCCATTTAAACGATTCAAGCGATGACAAACATTCAAACGCCCTCTGCACTCGACGCACTCAAAAAAGCTCTCGAAATTGGTCGAATTTACGAGGGAGCGACCAGCCCTAATCCACCCGTGGGGGCCGCGGCGATGAACCGCGAAGGTAAGATTATCTCGCTTCAAGCGCATACCCAAGCGGGCACCCCTCACGCTGAAGCCAAAGTCATTCAAGACCTTCGAGATCGCGGGCTTCTTTCGGAGGTTCATACGCTCGTCATTACGCTCGAACCCTGCAATCACATGGGCCGCACTCCTCCCTGTACTGAAGTCATCTTGAGCGCACAAATTCCTCGCGTACTTTACGGCACAAGCGATCCCAATCCTAAAGTGGCGGGCCGCGGGGCCGAGCGCTTGCGCGACGCAGGAATCGAGGTAGCCGAGTGCGAAGGCCCGCTCAACGAAGATTGCATTGAACTGATCGCCGCCTTCTCGCATTGGGCAAAAACCGGAATGCCTTACGTGATCGTAAAAACCGCGCACCGAAAGGGAACTTCGGGGCAAATCACGCCCCAATCGATGGTTCCTCCCTCAGGGCATAAAACATTCACTTCTCAGACTTCCCTTCAATTCGCTCACCAACTTCGCAAACGCGCCGACGCCATCCTCACGGGAAGCGGTACCGTTCTTACCGACCTCCCTCAGTTCACCGTTCGGCAAGTTAAAGACCACGAACTCGTCAAAACGGGGCAAAAGCCCAGAATCTTAGTGATCTTCGACCGAAAAAAGCGCGTGCCCGAGAGCTACTTACGCGCCGCGCAACAGCGAGGTTTTGAGGTTTGGATTCGTACTGACATTAAAGACACCTTGCGTGAACTCGGTCAGCGAGGGGCACTGACTACCCTGGTCGAAGCAGGCCCTGAACTCACTCAATCCATTCTATCTTCGGGTTTTTGGAATAAGCATGTGGTAATCACTGAAGGAAATCCGGACAAAATCGAATGTTTACTGGGATCGTTCAACAACTCGGCAAAATAACCCAAGCCACTCCCCAA
>CANJNU010000036.1 GCA_947475645.1 Bacteriovoracaceae bacterium
CTACCACGCGAAAATTGGCTGCCGCAGGCACATTGGTAGGTATTGTCGCAATTATAGTCGGTATGTTTATTTGGGCGGGCAACACCTCTTATGTTCCGTTAATGTCTAATCTTAATGCGGAGGACTCGGCGAATATTATCCGGGTACTACGAGAGAAGCGAATTCCATTTAAGGTCGATCCCACGGGGAAAACCGTATTAGTGCCACCCGAGAATATGGATCAATTGCGCCTCGACCTCGCTACGCAGGGGTTGCCGCAAAGTAGCGTGGTTGGCTACGAGGTTTTCGATAAGCAGAGTTTGGGAACGACGAGCTTCGTTCAGAAAGTGAATCAGAAGCGGGCACTAGAAGGTGAACTAACCCGGACCATCGGTACCATTCGAGGTGTGCGACACGCTCGCGTTCATTTGGCAATGCCTCAGAAGAGTACCTTCGTAGAAGACCAAAAGAAGGCCACTGCATCAGTTGCGCTCGACCTCGAGCCGGGTGTTGTTCTAAACGACAAGCAAATCTACGGCATTGCGAATCTGGTGGCCCGTGCGGTTGAGGGCATGGATGTACCCGATGTGGTTATCGTTGATGGAATCGGAAAGATTCTCTCAAAAAATGCAAGCGATCCACTTGCTGCAGCTACTGCGACTCAGCTCGACTTCCAGCAGAAAGTTGAACAGGAGTTTGAGAAGCGAATTGAAACGATGTTGGCGAGAGTGGTGGGTGATGGCCGAGTAGTGGCGAAAGTAACAGCCGATTTGGACTTCGCACAGGTGAATGAGACTCAAACGGTCTACGATCAAGAAGGTGCTGCAATTCGGTCGGTAGAGAAGCGAAACGATTCGATGGCCGGTACCCGTCCTGCACCCGGTGGTTTAGCGGGCGCAGCAAGTAATCAGCCCGGAGCTGCCGGACCCACCACGGGTGAGATTAAGAATGAGACGTCGAAGTCGAATGAAGTGACGAATTTTGAGGTTCCCCAGACTGTCAGAAAAACGACTCGGCCGGTGGGCTCGATTAAGCGACTCTCGGTAGCGGTTCTGTTGGACGGTAAGACTGTAAAGACTGTAGGAAAAGACGGAGTCACGCAGTCAAAGATTGAGGCGTGGGCGCCTGAGAAGGTCAAGGAGCTCGAAGATGTAGTGGCAAGTGCGGTCGGCCTGGATCGAAAACGGGGTGACTCGCTGGAAATTAAGAATATCGAGTTTACCCATGAAGACTTTGAAGATGCTACCCGCTATTTGGCTGAGAAAGAACGTCGCGCCTACCTTCAGAATATGCTGATGTATAGCGTAATTGGCTTGATCATGGTGTTGTTCTTCTTCTTTGTGGTGCGTCCGTTCATTAAGTGGATTACCGAGAATACTATCGAAAGCGTCGATACATTCCTGCCTCAAACGATCGAGGAACTAGAACGGCTTCAGAAGAATGCGGCCTTGCCTGGCCTCGAAGATATAGTTCCAATGCTGCCTGATAAAATTGACCCAGAAAAGGTAGAGGGTGAGATGATCAAGGAGAAGATTGTGACTTTGGTCGATGCAAATCCTCATAAGGCTGCCTTAATCTTGAAAGAATGGTTGGGCGCTCGGCCGCAAGCCGATAAGGGCGAAGGAAAGACAGCATGAGCTACGATAATTTTGATGATATGACAGGTTTAGAACGTTCAGCACTCTTGCTGAATGTTTTGGGAAACACGGTTACCTCTCAGATCTTCAAAAAGATGAAGGACAATGACGTTAAGCGATTGGTGAACACCATGGGGCAGGTTCAGAAGGTGCCCATTAGTACGGTCAAGCAAGTGCTAGAAGCGTTCTATACAGAGATTGCTGAAGAGGACACTTTGATTTTCGGACACGCATCAGGACGCGACTTTATTCTCTCGACGTTGGGAGAAGATCGCGCCAAGACCGTTCTGGGTCAGCTTTCGGTCATCGAAGGGTCGAGAACACTCGAAGCCCTCGAATTGGTCGATCCGCGTACCTTGTCGAACTTCTTGGTGAACGAGCATCCACAAACTGTTGCATTGATTTTGGCTCATTTAGAGCCTCAAAAGAAGGTGGATGTTCTCAGGCGCTTGCCAGAAGCGATTCAAACCGAGGTGGTACTTCGTATTGCCAATCTCGACTTTATTTCGCCGAATCTTATTGCTCAGGTCGACGAAGTTCTTAAGCAAGAACTGGCAACACTTGGCTCGATCGACACGCAGCAGTTGGGTGGCGTAGGACCCATTGCAGAAATGTTGAATTCGATGGACAAGACCAGCGAACAAACCATCATGACTCGCGTCGAGGAGAAGGATCCTCAGTTGGCCGAAGAGATTCGGAAATTAATGTTCGTCTTCGACGACATTCTTTTTGTGGACGACCGAGGCATGCAAGCCTTGCTGAAGGAAGTCGACAACAGCAAGCTCATTATGGCTCTCAAAACGGCACCCGACGAACTCAAAGACAAGATTTTCAAGAATATCTCGAAGCGTGCTGCCGACTTACTTAAGGATGATCTCGATGCCATGGGCCCAGTTCGTCTCTCCGACGTTGAAGGAGCTCAGCAGGAAATTGTGAATACCGCAAAGAGGCTTGAAGCCGAAGGTAAGATTATTATCAGTCGTGGTGGCGAAGGCGATGCTCTCGTTTAGTCATCTTGTCTGACGGAAAGCAGGGAAACGGATGTCCCATTTTAAGAAGACAGAGTTTGGACAGGTAAAGATCGAGCAAGAGGCTGATCTCGTATCTGGAAAAGTTCGAATCATTAACTTTGATGTAGCGGGGCCGCAGCCTAAGATTGAGCAGTACGAGGCCCCAGATTTTAGAGCCAAAAAGCAGGCCTATGCGACCACACGCGAGAAGTACGGCTCGCTTGCGATTACCGATGAAGAGCGATCCCATCGCGAACAACGGGATCGTCGCTTTAGCCTCAATCCGTTGCTTAGAGGTCCGCTCTCGGTCGAGGATGAAGAACGGCGCGTGATCGAGGACAAGGTTCAGGCCGCGGTAGACTCGCTCGCGGAGGACGCCCGTGCGAAGGCTCACGCCTCGGGCTATAAGGTGGGGCATGACCTGGGTCAACGCGAAGCCTTTGAAGCCTTTCAGGCGCAATCGATGGATGCCATTGGCTATTTCTATAACCTAATGTCGGAGGCCGAGAATGCCAAGACCGAGATTTTTCGGGCAAACGAGAGATTTCTAATGGAAGTGGTTTTTCGCTTGGCTAAGGCGGTAACGTTAAAAGAACTTTCGGTCGACCCAGATTATGTTTTACGACTTTCCAAGGAGCTGATTGAGCGAATGGGTGTGCGTGAGAATATTCGCATTCGCATTCACCCGGATGATCTGAAGACGGCTGATCAAGTGAAGCCAGGTTTGGAGAGGGAGCTGGGCGCCTTCAAGAATTTGAATATTGAAGCGTCAAATCAGGTGGAGCGAGGCGGCTGTATTGTCGAGTCCGAATGGAGCGAAATTGACGCGAGCCTTGAAACCCAATTTCGTGGTCTCTACGAAGCCCTTATGGGAACAGAGTTGGGTTCAAAAGCGGGTGGCACATGAGCTGGGAATTTGATCAGGAGCGGTACCGGCAGCGAATCGATGAAGCATTCGTGTATCACGTTGCGGGGAAAGTAACGAAATCGATGGGGCTGGTTTACGAGGCCTATCTTCCCGGAGCGGCAGTTGGAAGCATCTGTCGTATTTCCGGTAGTGATGATCGTTCTGGCAAGCGTGGAGTTCAGGCCGAGGTAGTGGGGTTTAAAGATAAAAGCGTATATTTGATGCCCTTTGACGATCTTCAGGGAGTGAACAACGATAGTCGCGTGGTGCTCGAACGACGCTCGTCGAGTGTTACGGTCGGGAAAGCGCTTCTCGGGCGTGTGATCGACGGATTAGGAAATCCTTTGGACGGTAAGGGTCCATTGAATTTAGCGAGTGATCATTTTCAAGAAATGCCGCTTTATCGCAAGCCAGCCCATCCGCTTGAACGCGAAATGATTAAGAAGCCCCTCGACCTTGGAGTCAGGGCTGTAAACGGGCTTCTGACGATCGGCAAGGGGCAGCGAGTGGGTATTATGGCGGGCTCAGGAGTGGGGAAGTCGGTACTTCTCGGAATGATGGCGCGCCATACTTCTGCGGACGTGAACGTGATTGCCTTAATTGGCGAGCGCGGCCGCGAGGTTCGCGAGTTTATAGAGCGCGACTTGGGCAAAGAGGGCATGGCTCGAAGTGTTGTGGTGGTCTCAACTTCAGATAAGTCCCCTCTGCTTCGAATGCGCGGGGCTTTTCTCGCTACCACAATTGCAGAATACTTTCGTGACTCGAGTAAAGATGTTCTGCTGATGATGGATTCTGTGACGCGGTTTTGTATGGCCCAACGTGAAATTGGTTTGTCGATGGGCGAGCCTCCTGCTTCGAAGGGATACACACCCAGTGTATTCTCCACTTTGCCAAAGCTTCTTGAGCGCTCTGGAATGGCGCCTCGTTCCGGAAGTATTACCGGAATTTATACCGTTCTGGCTGACGGTGATGACATGGATGATCCGGTCGTCGATAGCGCCCGCTCCATCTTAGATGGACACATCGTGCTCTCTAGAAAAATTGCGGCCCGGAATCATTTTCCGGCGATTGACATTCTTCAAAGTGCGAGCCGGGTGATGGATTCGGTGATTGATGCCAATCATAAGATTTGGGCGGGACAGATGCGGGAGTGGATGGCCACTTATGCGCAGGCCGAGGATTTGATTAATATTGGCGCCTACGTGAAGGGAAGCAATCCAAAAATCGATCAGGCGATTTACGTGCACGAACGAGTAGACACCTTTTTGAGGCAGGGAATTGATGAGAAAGGGACCCTTTCGGACACCCTTGCTCAGCTTCATTCGATTAGTCGAAGCGCAGAGGCATTTCTTGCCTCGCACTCCTCGCAAGCGAGTGCCCAGGGCCGTTAATTTTCTGCCTAGCTTCAATTGACCGGCCGGAAAAACATTCAGTCTAGTCGCCTCAGTAATTGAGGCACACACTTTAGATAGGGATCGGCATTCGATAATAAAAAATGAAGAAATTTCGATTTAGGTTAGCCTCAGTTTTGGATGTCCGTAGGCAGCGCCAGCAAGATGCGCTGGTGGCGCTTGCAGCAGCCCAAAAGGCCTATCAAGATGCTTTAGCTCGAAAGCGAGAGCTTTTAGAGGGAATTGGACGCGCTTTTGAGCGAAAGGAAGCATTAGGGCAGTCGAGCACGCCTGCTTTGGGCTTTCAAATCGAACAGGATTACATCACTGGAAATCGGCACCGTGTGGTTCAGGCCGAGCAGGGAATTACGCGGGCAACCCGAGGAGTGGAGAAGGCTCTGCGGGTTTATTTATTTACGCGTAAACAAACCCGCATGATTGAAGTTCTCGAGGAAAAAGAACGTACTGAGTATCGAAGGGCACAATCTCTTGATGAGCAAAAAGAGTTAGACGAGCTAAGCACGATGCGAGCCCGATTTAGGTTGGAGCAACGGATATGAAGAGATTTCTACTAGGAATTGCAGCAGCTGGGGTATTGGGTTTTTTTATTGCAGCGGCAGTAGCAAACGATAAAGCGCCGCAATCCGATCCCGTCGTCGAGGCGACCGACGAGGGTTGTCTTGCTGATTCGGCGACTCTTGAGGATTTAAAGAGACAGAAGAGAGACTTGGAGACACGCACGCGAGGTCTTGAAGCGCGTGAATTGGATTTAAAGGCCAGAGAAAAGGCCCTGTCGGAGCAGTTGAAGCAGATCTCTGAAGCCCGCGAAGAGGTTGTGAAGCTCGATGGTGAAAAGAAAAAAGTGGATGAAACTCGAGTAACAAAATTGATCGAGACACTCGAGACCATGAATCCGAAGGCGGCTTCGGCGCTCTTGGGATCGATCGATGACTCACTTGCCGTTACTGCAATGACGAGGCTATCCACATCGAAGCTCGCGAAGGTAATGAACGTAATGGAGCCGGCGCGTTCGACAAAGCTTTCTGAACTTTTGGCGGGTGTGACCCGCGCCAAAAAGAACTTAACTGGGGTCACAACGGAGCGGCTCTCGGCCGCGACGAATTCTATGAAAGGAGGTGAGAGGGAAAATGCAAAAAATAATGAATCCTCTGTCCGGACCGACGCCGGGATTGGCTCCAATGCCAGCCCAGGAAAGTCCGAACAACGGGAAAAAACAAACAGAAGCACCCAATGATCCGAATGCTTTCCTGAGTCAACTGATTCAGGCGGGTATGGTTCAGCCTATGGCTCAGCCTATGATGCAGCCTTCTCCTTCACTGTCTCTGGGAGTGGATCAACCCACTTCTTCGGCGGCGGTGGCGGGAGCTGCGGACGGACTCAAGGGCGGCCAGAACGTATCGGGAATGACCGGTCTGAATACCGGATCTAATCAAGCTGGACTCAAGCCGTGGAATCGCGAGTGGGTAATGGGAAATGATATGGGGCTGCTCAATACAGCCACTTCATCAAGTTCCGTTCCTGCTGGAGGAATCCAGGCAGCGTCATCAGCCCTCAGTAAAAAGGGGGAGTTGGATGAAGCGAGAGGTGGATTAGATCAAGTCGTTCTTCGTGCGGGTGAATCACCAGCTCGCGATCTAAAAATGCTGCTGGACCAAATGGTGTCGCAGTCAGAGTCGCAGCAGTACGCACCTGTGCAGCAATCAGAGCAGTTGCCACAGTTGGGACAGTTGCAGCAACAACCTCAGCTCAGAGCTGACTCGTTGGTGCCTCAGCAGTTTACGATCCTGGTGCAGCCTGCTTCACCGATGGTATCTCAATTGGCCGCGTTGGTGATGGGGGAAGGGAACACCCTTTCGATGATGGAGGGGGATTCGATCGATAGTTTTTCGATGAATTCAGGTGCCTCGGCCCCAAAACTTCCCAAATTAATGGGAGCGCGTTCACTGGGACCTGCGGGTGTTCTTTCTGGAAATGACTTTCTGTCGACTCTCTCTGGGCTTCAGTCTCCGAGTGCATTAGGCTCGGGGGCGAAGCAAGGAGGAATGGAGCAGGGAAGTACGGGCCAGGAGAACGCCGAGAAGGGGCTTCGTCTTGTTGAAGGCGGAGGTGATCGTTCGAAGTCGAAAGTGAAGTCTCGTTCAGAGACTGAAACGCTTGGCGAGTCTGGGCGTACGGCTTGGATTGGAAACCATCCTGCTGAAAGCCGCCCACAGATGCCTGGAATGTTCTCAGTTGCGGGAGGTAAGGGCGAGGTTGCCGGGCATGTCATTCGTGGCGCAAATGCCGAGGAACGCTTGTCATCTGAATCTCTTCTGGGTGTGACTCAGGGAATTCGAACTTTCTCGGCCCAAGGGGGCGGAGAAATGAGAATTCGTTTGAGACCTGATAATCTAGGCGAATTAAGTGTACGCGTCAGCACCCGCGGGGGTGAAGTGTCACTACAAATTCAGGCTTCGGATGACCGGGCGAAACGAATCATCGAGGAAAGCATGTCGCACCTTAAGGATCGGATGAGCGCACAGAATCTGACTCTTGGAGTGGTTGAGTTGAGTGTAGGTTCGAGTCA
>CANJNU010000037.1 GCA_947475645.1 Bacteriovoracaceae bacterium
GCGCACGTACGAAAGGCCATTCTCTCGTTGTGGGTGGCAAGCCTTTGTGTGGGTGGTGTCTATTTAACCCTAGGCGCCGAGTTGCTCGCTATTTTGCAGTGGGTGATTTCCACGTTGGTTGCCATGTCGCTCATTTTCTTCTCGACCCTTTTCGGAGAATACTCCGACCCAGGAGAGGCCGAGCGTGAGCGATCAACGGTACTTAAAACGGGGTTGTCCTGGTTAATGGGTGTTGGGTTTGTTTGGATGGTACATCTCTCTGGAGTTGGCGACATCGGGCCCATTGAATATCGGCCCGTAGAGGGAACCGATGTGCTTGCACTGGGTAAGGCCCTCTTGGGTCAGCATCTGCTTGCGCTCGAAATTTTGGCGCTGACATTGTTTCTGGTATTGGTAGGCAGTGGAGTCATCGCACGGCCTATGACCAGAAAGCCTTCAGAGGTAACAGAATGATTGTTTGGCTTGCTGGATTAATTGGGGCTCTCGGCCTGGTGGGCATGATTTCGCGAAAGACGCTCTTGGGAGCCCTCGTTGGAATTCAAACGCTTATTTTGGGCTGCACAATGGTTTTTGTGGTTTCTGGCATTACGAGCGGTGGGCGGGTGCAGGGATTCTTGTTTGCCATATTTATTCTGCTCTCCGGGGTAGCTCAACTGGTATCGGGCTATGCCTTGGTGGTTCGGTTCTTCTACCTTACGAAAAAAACCGACATGCGAGAGTTGAGGTTACTTAAGCAATGACACTGATATCCTCTTTTGCTCTTCATGCCTTGGGTGGGGTTTGCGCATTAGTGATTCTAGGGGTCGCGCTGCTGATGTGGGGTGGTCGCCCGGTAAGCCGGAGCTTAATTTTACTTGCGGCGGGAATTCTTATTTTAATTGTGGCGAATGCAGCCCTGTGGAGTGGACTTTCAGAGCACTCGTACCAAGTCGAAAGCTGGATTCGCGGTTGGATTGGGCCTCGAGATGAATCCACCTCGATTACCGTTGGATTTATGCGAGATGCTCAGGGGTTGGCCGTGTCGTGGGCTACCGCCGTAATTGCGTCGGTGTTCCTTGTTTTAGAAAGTGTACTGGGAGCAGGTGCCGATTCTAAAGCCGGGGGGCGCTTTCCTGCTGCCATGGCATTTGCGTGTGCCGGAGTTGCACTGTCTTGGTGGTCGGCCACGCCCTGGTTATCCGTGTGCGGAATTGTGCTTACCATTTTGGGCGGCTTTATTGCTTTGTGTGAAGGTTGGATGCATCCAGCCGAGGCCAGTCTTGCGGCTCGATACGCATCCGAGCGCGCGTGGGGTTTGGTGGCATCGGTAGCCGGTTTGTGTGTTCTTGCGTCCGGCCAGAGCCCGCTCGGTTTTGCGCCGATCGTAATTGAGCCTAGTTTTTCGGCCACGTTGGGAGCAACGCTTCTTTTCTTAGGTCTCTACATTCAACTTCACCCGTTTCCTTTTCTGGGTTGGCAGCTCACGCAGTCTTCGCTTCGGCTTTGGCGTAGGGCAACCACAACCCAGCTTTTTCTGGGCTGGGCTGCCGTTTCAACCTTAATTCGATTCGACGACGCATTCAGAAAGCTGGGTATCTCTCCCGCGGTCGGATCGTTTGCGCTTCTTTCCACCTTTTTGACCTCTTTCGCCGGGCTTTTTGTAGGAGACTGGCGCATCTCTTTTGGATTGTGGATTGCCTCGGGTTTTTCGTGGTCAGTGGCGGCCCTCGCCTATTCAGGCGCAGCGTCGAGTTGGGCGATTGTGATTGGACTGGGATTAGCCGGAGCGGCCCTTGCAGCATTTGGATCACTCAGTGAGTCGATTCGGGCCGAAGGAAAAAAGAGCCCAAAACCGATAGATCCGAAGGCGCGGGCCGTGCAGATTGGTGTGTTTGCTTCGATAGCCGCTGGAACAGGTGGAATCGGATTTTTTACTTTCTCGGGCTTTGCTCAGCTCAGTCATGCCTGGATGAGTGAGCCCGTACTGGCCGTGGCAGGCTTCAGTTGTTTTGCGCTGTATGTTTTTCAGGCATGGAAGACAGGGTTTCAATCCATATTTAGGCTAAGTTCGGGATCACGGCTCCCGTGGGCGGCCGTTTTGTCGCCCTATTTTTTATTAGTCAGTGGGTTGGGCCTCGTTTGGACGGGCAGTCTGGTAGAGGGAATTCATAGTGGCGCTGAAGATCGATGGTTTCGGTCGATTTGGAGCCTATCATTTCCAGCCCTTTCAAATAACTCACCCGAAGAGACTTCGCTGGTTTTAGGTTGGAGCGCGCTGTTGGGGGTATGGACAGTAAGCACATTATTGGGAATATTTCTTGCTGTAACACGGCCCCAATATTGGGAGGCGCTCCCCCATCGCTGGCCCCGAATGAGTCGTTGGGTGGTGGGCGGCTATGGTGTTGACTATACGGTGTCGCGGCTCAAGGTTGGATTGCGTGTAACCGGAGACGCGAGCGTTCGTTTGCTGGATGTAGCCGTATGGAAGATGGGCATTCCTCGTCTTCTCACTGCGCTGATTCAACGAACCACACGTTATGCAAATTTGATGGACGCAGCCTTAGCGAACACTCTGAATCAATCGATGGGTCGAGGCGTTGATTATGCGTCTCGTGGTCTTCAGCTCATTCAGGGCGGAGACGTTCAATGGTATTTGTTCTACGCACTGGGAGCGGGACTCGCTCTGATGGCGTATTTTGTGAAGAATTAGGGAGCCGACAGTGACACAACATTTGATCACATTCATGATCGTATTGCCTCTCATCGGGGCGCTATTTCAGGCGCTTTTGCCTCAGAGTCGCGAAGTCGACGCATCACGAGGAGGCGTAAGCCGCTGGGTGGCGCTCGCCGCAAGTGTTGGCTCAAGTCTATTTACCGTAGCATTGCTCTTTTCGATGAACAGTCAGAGCCCCGATTTACAGAATGTCGAGATTTTGCCGTGGGTAGGCTCTTACGCTATTAGTTACGAGCTGGGCGTAGATGGTTTGAATGTTCTGCTGGTTCTACTCGTCGGGCTGATCTTCCCGCTGCTGATTGCCGAGGAGTGGGAGCAGAAGGTGGGCAGCCGAGGCATGCATGGGCTGTTCTTGTTGCTGCAGTCGGCCTTTGTTGGGGCGCTCTGTGCACAAGATCTATTTCTACAGTTCTTCTTTTGGTCACTCAGCTCGCTTCCGTTTTATTTTCTAGTGAGCATCTGGGGTGGGAAGGGGCGCGAGACGGCGGCGTTTCGACTTGCAGTGGCCTCATCACTGGGAAATGCTCTGCTTTTCGCGGCACTCGTATTGATCTATTATTCAGTAGATCCACATAGTTTCTCGATTCGTGAGCTCGCCGGCGGCAAACTGGGCGGAAAGGTTTTTCCGTTGTTTGGTCAAGAGTTACCCGTTCACTCGGTTGCCTTTGGACTGATCTGTGCATCGCTTGCATTGCGGGCTCCGATTTGGCCTCTTCATGGATGGTTTACCGAAACCGCAGAAGAGGCGTCGCCCTCTGTTTTTGTAGCGCTCTCAGCCGTAAGTGTTCCAGTGGCCACGTACATTTTCATTCGACTGGGATACTCTCTCTTTCCTGAGACGATTGTTACAGCGGCGGGCGCTATTGTAGTTGTAGGGGCCATTAACTTAGTGATGGGGGGAATTTGCGCGCTAGGACAAACGAGCCTCAGTTCACTCATGGCTTTTATTTGCCTTAGCCAGGTGGGGTTAATGCTGATTGGAATTGGATCTCTGAATTCGGCCGGTGTTGTCGGAGCCGTTTATCAGCAGCTTTCTCTGGGCCTTGGTTTGGCGGGTTTTGGCCTGTTCTCTGGACTGATTGCAGAGCGTACAGGGCAGTCGAATTTTATCTCAAACGATGGGACCAGTCGCCTCGGAGGGGTTGCAACGCAAGCCCCGATGATTGCGTTGGTTGCCGGTGTTGTTGTAGCGTCGCTGCTGGGCTTTCCGGGGTTGGGCGGGTTTGTTAGCGGAGCGCTTCTTACTTTGGGTAGCTACTCAGTCTCTCCGGCTGTGGTTCTTCTGATTGTTGGCTCCCTGCTTCTCTCTACCTACTATCTCTTTAATATGTATCGAAGCGTGTTCCTTGGGCCGATCTCGGCAGAAGGGAATGGGCGGTTTCCAGAACTTAATCTAAGAGAAAAGGCTTATTTCGTTCCTATTTTGGGGGGCCTGGTCGCCTTTGGCGTCTATCCGAAACCCTGGTTAGATTTAGTGAAGCCCACTATTTTAACGCTACTTTCAACCCTGAAGTAAGAACTTCTTAAGAACTTCTTCCGAGAGCGACTTACTATGAGAGAGTTTACTTTAATTTTTCCCATGATCATTCTGGCGCTCACCCTGGCGATGGTGGTGGTGGCAGAAATCACCTATCATGGTGAGCGTACGCGAATGGTGGGGGCGATCACACTTACCGGATTATTGGCAGCGCTGATTCAAACGCTACTTTCATTTCAGTTCGCTCCGATCGAGCTCTTTGATCGCGCGCTTTCTGTCGATGGGGTTGCTCTTTTCTTTCAGGTGGTTTTTATCCTGGCTGCTGGCCTCTCCGTTGTGGCCGCAATGCTTACGCAAGAGGTACCCGAAGAGAAGCGTACCGAATACTGTGCACTGATCCTGGCCTCGTCTTTAGCGATGTCGTTACTCGCGGGCGCATCCGATCTTTTGATGGTTTTTCTCTGTCTTCAGTTTGTGAATATTCTCGGACTGTTTCTGGCAGGATCCGGTAAGGATTCGCCCCTCAGTGCCGAGGCCTCTATTAAATATCTCATGTTCTGGAGTGTCTCTTCGGCGCTCCTTCTTTATGGAATGTCGGCGCTGTTCTCGGCGGCGCATACTCTCAATCTCCACGATATTCAAATGGCTCTGATTCAGCACCCCCTGGGGCGTGAGTCACTCGTGGCGATTTTCTGCTTGTTCTTGTTTGCGCTCACGTTTCAAGTGGGATCGTTTCCGATGTACCTGTGGGTGCCCGACGTATTAGAGGGTGCCCCGACGCCAGTTTCCGGATTTCTGTCGTTTGGTATTCGTGCGGCTGGATTCTCGTTCGCAATCCGGTTCCTAAATGTTGTATTTGCCCAGCGTGGAAAGGTTCCCGGCACCTGGGAGGTTCTAGGCCCGTTGGAATGGCCGCAAATTCTTTCTTGGATTATCGGCGCCACATTATTAATTGGATCACTGTTGGCGGTTCGCCAAACCCGAGCCAAGAGATTGGTAGCGTGCTTGGTGGTTACCCAAAGTGGTTTTCTTCTTATGGGGCTATTAGTTTTAAATCATGTAGGCATCGCTGCGGTTTTCTATAATCTCACGGTCGAGGTGTTCTCGTTATTGGGTGCATTCTTCCTGCTCGCATTTCTAAGGGATCAAGTAGGCTCTGACCGGCTAGAAGATTTACGCGGAGCGCTGGCGAGGGCTGTACCCGAATGCATTTATTTGGTTCTCTTCCTGGTTTGCCTTGTTGGTCTTCCTCCGATGCCGGGTTTTCTCGGAAAGTTCGCTTTGATGGGGTCGGTCGTGCAACAGGGTTGGACGGGCTTGGCGCTGATTGGCGTGTTCAGTCAAATTCTATCGGCCGCGGCAGTAGCGCGATTTGCCTACTATTTGGTCGGAGATTTTAGAACCACGATTGAGCGTGACGGACTAAGTCATAACAGAGAGGGCTTCCGCGCTCGGCAAATATTTCTTCTTAGTCTTACTCTTCCTCTGATTATTATTGGAGTGGGGTCTCAGGCGATACTTAATTGGGCAGGAAAAGCGTTACAAACGATTTTGTGGTAGCGGCGGTTTTCAGCTCTAGTTATAAGTAAGGTATGGAATACATTCCGGTCTTCATCCTTTTGCTGGTGGGGCTTGTTCTCGGTGGCGTGATTATGGCGGTGTCCTACCTTCTTGGCGCCAAAATCGAGAATCGTCGCAAGAATATCCCGTTTGAATGTGGGGTCCCTTCGCACGGAGATTCGCGCCATCGAATTTCGGTGCGTTTTTATTTGATCGCGATCTTATTTCTACTCTTCGACGTGGAAGCGATCTTCTTCTTTCCTTGGGCAGTAGTTTACAAAAAATATCTCACTATTAATGCATTTATTCTCGTTGAAATGGCCGCCTTTGTAGCGATTCTTTTGGTGGGCTATTTCTACGTGTGGCGCAAGGGGGCCCTCGAGTGGGAATGAAAATGAGTAGCGGAAATGACCAGAGGGGGACGACATGAGTAAAGACGGACAAATCGGACATCTAACCACACGACTGGACGCCATCGTAAATTGGGGAAGAAAAAACTCTCTCTGGCCCCTGCCTTTTGGCACCAGTTGTTGCGGCATCGAAATGATGGCTACTTTTGCGGCCGATTACGACATTGCGCGATTTGGCGCAGAGGCGATGAGATTCTCACCGAGGCAGGCCGATTTGCTGATCGTGGCCGGCGTCATTAACCTCAAGATGGCCCCCGTACTTAAAACAGTTTACGATCAAATGGCCGAGCCTAAATTTGTGATGTCCATGGGCGCATGCGCCTCTTCTGGCGGCATCTTCAATGTGTATAGTGTTCTTCAGGGTATCGACACGATGATTCCTGTGGATATTTATGTTCCGGGTTGTCCTCCTACGCCCGAGGGTGTGTTGCATGCGCTGCTCACGCTTCAAGAGAAGGTTCAGCAGGGAGATACACACGCGCATCGCCGAATTGCCGCTGCAAAGCAGGGCAAGACCGAACTGGGAATGTAAATTATGGATATTAGAACACCAATTCCAACGAATGCCGGAGACCTACTTGAGCGGTGCGGCGAGATCTGGAGAGCTCAGATTGAGGCAGCGCAAGCCAAGTTTGCAGCGGTGATTGAAGAAGTAAGAATGCCGGGCACAGCGGCTACGGATTTGCCGACGCTTTATATTCAGAAGGAAAGTATCGCAGCCGTATTGGAGCATTTTAAGAGTGATCCGGCGTGTGATTATTCCTTTATGTCTGACATTACGGCAACGGACGAGGAAGCTGATCCGCGTTTCGAGGTGGTTTACCACCTCCTCTCCCAGGCTAAGGGCTGCCGCATTCGTTTAAAGGTTCGCGTGAAGGACGGCGATTCAGTTCCGACGGCTTGTGGCGTTTGGCCCGCAGCCAATTGGGCAGAGCGAGAGATCTGGGATATGTTTGGAGTTCGCTTTGAAGGGCATCCTGATTTGCGCAGAATTTTGATGGATGAACGCTGGGTGGGTCACCCTCTTCGGAAGGACTATCCGTTGCGTGGTTATCAGATCTTTACCGAGCCCATGAAGCCTAAGCCAGAGCTCCTGGATTGAGCGAGGCAGAAAGCAAATTATGTCTGAAAATACACAAGATGATATTGAAACCACCTACCCCTCGGGGATCTCGATTAATCGCGATAGCGACGATTTGTGGGGAGATTCGCGGGTTATTGTAAATATTGGTCCTACGCATCCCGCAATGCACGGCGCGCTTCGCATGGTGGCAAAGCTCAATGGCGAAACCATCGAGAAGTCGTATTGCGAATTTGGGTACACTCA
>CANJNU010000038.1 GCA_947475645.1 Bacteriovoracaceae bacterium
CAAGTACAAATAGAAGAGGAAGTAATTCACTCCAGGGCGCGATGGCGAGACCTAATCCCAAGATGGGCGTGGCGGTTAGCCACGCGTCAGCGATGGAGACGACAGTCCAAAAGATGGCAAATTCTCGAAGAGCACCTAAATTTCGGAGGCCGCCTAAGCGCTTAAGAGTGAAAATAATTCCAACGAAGATTGCGGTCCAAAGAAGAGACGGCTGTTGAGCGCTGCTATTATAGAACTTCTCAAACATCATTGTACCCCTCGTGCTTCTCGTACTACTCGTACCCCTTGATGACTCACTGAGAGAGTCGAAGTTTAGGGATGCTTTTTAAGTAGGTAATAATTTGTTGAATCATCCGATCGACTTTCTTTGGGTCTTTGACTGCTAAGAACGGCGCAGGCATCTTTGAATTTCTTCTGATGAGACTGGGGTCCTTTAGCCAAATTTTTAGCCATTTCTCGTTAAAATACTCAGTTACGTTAACGGGAGCGTGGAGTTCTGGGCCGACGTTTCCGCCCTCGCCGTTGATGGAGTGGCATTTTAGACAGTACTTCCTAAATACAAGAAAGCCCTCTTTAGCGTGTGGCGAAGCACCCAAGGGGGGCGCAAGTTTTGGAAATTTATCAGAAAATGAAATAAGATCAAAACCAATGAGTTGATATGGCCAGCCCTCCTCGCCCTCGCTTCGAATCAGGGTATCTTGCTTGTTCTCCCAGATGAGATAATAGGGGCCGAGCTGAATGGACTTTCCGTTAGACCGCGACCGTACTTCGAATGGATTTGGGTCGGCTGCATTAAATGCGATCCATGAGGTGTGTTCAAGGAAGCGTTTCACAGGAATGGAGGGTTGGTAGCCGTCCAAACAAGTCATGAGAATCTCATCGCCACGTCGCCAGGAAGTACCGAAGATTGTATCAAATACTGTAGCCGTGGGCACCGCTAGATAGGTATGTTCAGCGTCATCGACAGGGTTAATGACTTGCACCTGTTCGGAATGCGATAGTCGAGTGAGTTGATCGAGCTGAATCTCTTGAATGACCCTTCCGGCGTTTTTAAAAACCAGAGAGTGAGAGGCTGCTACTGAAGCCTGCGAAAGCATTACAGGAATAAGTAGGGCGACGAATCTCACGCCAGATCTCCGAGAGCGTATTCGGTAAGTGTACTGACCGTGGGGTCGGACGGTCCACGGCTACACATGCAGAGATGACGCCCCTCGGAGGATACTCGAACTCCACGGGCGCCTCCCGAATTCATTACTTCTTCCGCGATCTCCTTGACGAGGTCCTCTTGAATTTGAAACCGCCGTGAATAGGCCTGAACCAATCGCGGAAACTTTCCGAGGCCTAGAATTTTTGTTCCGGGCAGATAAGCGACGGTAACGGTTCCAAAAAAAGGGAGAAAGTGATGTGCGCAAATGGAGTAGAAGTTAATATTCTGAACCGTAACCAAACCGGGCTTTTCGTTTGCTTCGACTTCACGGGTGGTCTTTAAAAGCTTGGAGGGGTCGATTGCATACCCGCTGAGGAGTTCGCGATAGGCTTTGACAATACGCTGCTCACATTCGGGTCCATCAAACCATTCGAGCGCTCGAGAATCTTGAGTAATCTTCTGTGAGATCCAGTCGGAGATGTTCATAGCCGGAACGTAATCTCATTCCATTTCTGGATCAAGGCTTATTGGGCTTTTGCGGGGTTTCTGGCTTGGCGCCGCCATCGGTCGCAGCTGCCTCTCCAGGCCTTTGTGGCAGCGCTTCCTTGAGTTTCTCGAGATCCAGCTTATAAGTATCGAGCAATCGCTGTAGGTTCTGTTGATCGTCCTGAGCGCGTGAGTCAATAATGGCCTGAACGAAGCGAGCCTGAAGTTGGTCGCACTCGGTTTTGAGTAACTTGTTTTCGTCGATGAGCTGATTGATCTCCTTTTTTGAATTCTCTAGGTACTCGACACGCAGCTTGAGTACTCGAGCTTCGCCAAGCATCTCCTCAAGGGCACTTTCCAAGTCATGATGAACAAGTGGGATTTCATCGCTCATTTAACCCCCAGGTCTCCTGCCATTTTTAGAAGCTCCGCTTTAACCGCGATAATCTCTTTAAGAAGGTCTGCGTCGGGCTTCTTCTTTTCTAGAATCTTGCCAGTTCGCTCAGATGCTTCGATCTCTTTTAGCATTGATTCCTTAAAGCGTTTAAGTTGTCGGTTCTCGGTTGAGAGCTTATGAACTTGCGAACGAATGATGGTCGCGTCAGTTTGCTCTTTCTCAAGTTCGAATTGTTTAACCTTGAGGCGATTGATCTCAGCTTCCAAATTCATTTTATCGCGGACTAACGACGCTTCGATGGCAGGACATGCGCGTAATGCCTGTTCTAATGTTCTATATTCACTTAGGCCCGGCAGTTCTCCTATATAGTAAATGCCTTTTAGGCCCACGAAATGTCTTTGTGGCTTGGTTGAGCGAGCGAGTACTAAAACGTCATCTGGAACCATTGCGTGGGTGAGGTCAACAAAGACAAACTCGACTTTAATATTTTCGAGGCGTGTAAAATTCTGGTTTAATATCTCAATCGATTTCGGCGATAGAAATTGGGAAACATGAATGATGAGAATGTTGCGGTAAAGTTCACTACTCAGTCTCATTTGCCTCCCTCCTTCTTAAAGATACGATCAAAATCGAGTCGCAGGTCGAGCTCACGAATTTCGGGTCTCAGGGTGCCCGCGAGGATATTCCCCTTCGGTTTCTCCATCGCTTCGCGCGTAAGGTGAGCTGAAAGAAAACAGAGAGCTGCTAAATCAAAGTCATCGAGTTTCTTTTCAGCAAGGAACATGAACGGCGTGTCGCATCGACTCAGTGCTCGGTTGGCCGGCGCAAACATCTCAAAACAGAGACAAATAAGCTGTGCTACGCTTGCCGAGGTTCCTCCAAATCGATTCACCTCAGCGAGGTTGCGAATTGCGAGAGAGATCTTTGCTTTCTCGCAGTTCTTCATGAACTCCAGATACTCTGCGTTGCAATAGGCCATTGCAACCTTCGCGGCCTCGCGGATGAGGCAGGCTGCGACTAAGTGCTTCTCCTGGCGAAGCTGCTTCTTATCCCGAGCAATCTTGACAGCCGTGTTCGCGACCAAAATTCCGCGGTTAAATCGCTGATCAAGGAATTCGAGATGTTTTTTCTGATCGGCCTCGATATCGGTTACAATGGTGAAGCCAAGCATGTCAAAAAGTAGGCCCGCCGCGAAAGATGAGTCGCGGTACCTTCCGTCTTCACCGATTGCTATTCGAGCGGAGTGTGCATATTTTAAAACCTGCGAAGGGGCCGCGAGTAGTCGGTGAGTCTGAGGATCCTTCGTCATGATCTTGCAGCTTGAATAGACTTCCGAGAGCTTATAGGTAACGAGGAAAAAAACGGTATTTTGTACGCCGTAAAGGCGAATACTTTCCTCGAGAGGGACCTTCTCCTCGCTTTCTCTCATGGAAGAGACGACAGCATTAAAGACCTCTGCAAGATCGGGGCGGCTCATGAATTCGCGCATAATTACGGGAAGCTTTTGATCAGCGCTTTCTGCTTCATTAATGAGTTCGTCTAGTCCGGCGAGCATGGCCGTTTTTATTAAGCGGGAGACAAGACGATTGGTCTTATCGCCGAAGGCAGTTGAGGTGGGTGATGAGGGGGCGGCGGTCGGAGGTGTAGAAATATTTTCCTCTGGCGAGGGGCCCGTCTTATTCAAAAAGTGAATAGTTGCGTCTACCTCGTTTTTTTATTATGGGCCTTTTTTTTAGAGAAGGCAAATGCATGTGTCTAAGTTGACTGGTTCAATGACATTGATTTCATGGGCGATCTATTATTGACGGAATTTAGCTAGAAATCGCGCCCCAAAGCGTAAGAAACATCCAACTAAGAAGTACAATTGCGAGCAGAGCGCTTACGATCCATGCCTTGAAGAAAGTTCGGTTGGATGGAACGATGCTATACCAAGAGCGGAATAACCACTGTGCTGATGCGCCTTCGAGTACGGCCCTAATTTTTGGAAACAGTGTTTCGATCATTTGATTGAGTTCGCTCTCGCCCCAGGCGGCGGTGGCATCGGCGGGCCTGCCCCAGTATCCAGTGGAGCGATTTCGGAAGTGACGAAGCCATCGAAAGACCTTTGATGTTCCCTGTGGGGATTGCGGTGGAAGGGTCAGATAATCCGGATGAACCAACTTGGGGTCAATGGCGAGTGCGATCGAAGTATCTCGTCTGCCTCCATGTTCGATAGGGTCGGAGAAGAGGAGGGATCTCCAGGCTTGATGGGGAGAGACGAGAGCAGACGAGGCTGAGATGAGCACAGGAAGGCGGTGTTCGTTTGCGTGAGTGATTTTTCTCCAGAAGCGGATCCATCGAGTCGAGCGATAGATATGGGTGGATGCCTCTTCGATGGCGGTGAGCTGTTTTGGCCCAGTGTTTCCAGTGATACAGATAAAGGTAAAGAATCCACCAGCGATGAGCACTCGGGTTTGATCGATGAGGAGATCGCGAAGAACATGAGGCCGAACTCGCATGCCGAGCGGGCCAGTATTTGAGTCGAGTGAGAGGGTAATCTCTGGGAGGATTACGGCAACCCAGCCTGGTAGCTCTGCCTCCAGTTTTTCGGAGCATCTTCTTGTGAGTTCGCGGGCCTCGAGCAAGTCGATTCCTAAAGGTAAGTGAGGGCCGTGGTCCTCGGCTGCCCCAATCGCAAGAAAGAAGACAGTCTTCGATGGAGCAAGGTCAAGAAGTTCTCGGGGCGTGAGGCGCATGAGTTCAAGTGGCATGGTGAGAATTAAGATTGAAGACTCTGAGCGCGTTACCACTCAAGATCAGCTTAGCTTGGGATTCGTTCATCATTTGAGAGTCGAGACAGTTCTGAATTCGATCGAGTGAAATCTTCAGGTTATTCCCTAAAAATGGCCACCCTGACCCAAAAAGGAGTTTCTCTGCGCCCACTCGCCGAACGCCCTCAGCAATGACCTCTTCGGGCTGCCACGACGTGTCTGCATAAACATTCGGATAGTGCTCGATAATCTGAAGTGCCTCGTCGGGCTCGTGAAGATTGAGATGAGCGATGATAAAAGGAATATGAGAGTATCGCTGAAACCACGATCCGAATTGGAGCGGGTGCCAAGTATCGGCATTTCCATACAGAAGGTGGGACTGAAAATTTCTGGCCTGCACAATAACCGGAATATTTAAGTCTGCCGCAGTATTCAGTAAATCGCGGTAAATTTTTGAGCTGAGCGTTTCATGATCCGCAACAGGATGCAGTTTAAGTGCGACGGCACCCCGCTCTGCCCAAGCTTTAAGCTCTGTAGAGGGATCCTTCTCGGTTTTCTCGATGCCGACCACGGCATGAAGAGTGGGTGATTCTTTCATGCATTCGATTACAAACCCATTCGAAGTAGTAGGTGGGTGAGATAAAATGAGGGAGTGTGAAACAGAATGAGCCTGCATCGATTCCAAGAGATCAAACACTGTTGACTCAATGAGGAGGCCAGGAAGTGGAAGTACGCTTCCAATTTCATCGAGCGCATCGCGTGCCCCTTGAGGGAGATGTCTGAGGTCGGGTTGCGTAGTATGAAGGTGTCTGGAGAGAGGCTCGAACAGAGTGCGTACAGATCTGCGAACGGTTTTGAGTGTCTCCCGCGCCCCGACTGGAAGGCGGTGCGTTATTGGGTCGGGGAAAACATGCGTACAGACATCGATTATAGGAGGGGCAATCGTGGGACTCATTTTAACTAGTCTAGGGGTACTTGAGTGGGACGCATAGCGGGATTTTTACGATATCGCGTCGAGTTACTGTCTCGGTGCGTTAGTTCTCTTTTGAAAATACCATTTTGAAGCCTTTTTTCTCTGAACTCGGAATGTTATATGTAAGGGAAAGGAAAACCGACTATGTCACAGAACCCCTCAACAGGATTACCCGTAGAAGATATTGATATGATTGCAACCTGGCTAGTTGCTGATCGTACGCGGTGGTTGGCAGGAATCGTAGCGGGACTTTTCTCGGGAGTCTTGGCTCTCGGCGTAGCCGGTGTTCTTTCGTACATAAACGAACTTGAATTTCTCTATCCTTTAAAATTGATGGCCACACCCATTCTGGGATTAGAAGCGACCGATTATTCAGCAGGTTTTTTTACTATTTTGACAGGCTTTATTTTTTTCGAAAGCATGTGTGCGTTGTGGGGATTCGTTTACGCTCACTTCGTAAAAACTAACTCACTTGGCAGCTTGCTTGCCATGGGTGCGGTTTGGGGATTCTTTAGTTGGGTGTTTGAGTGGAATCTTTTTCTTCACTCTGTGAAGCCGATTCTTTACGCGGGAGTGCCTGCTTCTGCTGCTCTTTTGGTGTGCATGGTTTATGGCGTTTCGATGAGTTCAGTCGCATTCTTCGACCGTTCTTTGCGCTAAAGCGAGGATTTTAATCGCGCTTTTTGAATGATCTGCGTGGTGCTCTTTCCTTCAATATAGGGAAGTGCTTTGGCTTTTCCGCCCCACGCGATCACTTCCTTTGCCCCTACGATTTGATCAACCTTCCAATCTCCACCCTTGACTAGGATGTAAGGATGCAATGAGAGGATGAGTTCGAGCGGAGTATCCTCCTCAAACCAAGTGACATAGTCAACGCACTCCAATGCGGATGTAACCTCTAGGCGATCCGCTAATGAGTTGATGGGTCTTTCCGGACCTTTCAGGCGGCGAACGGACTCATCGCTGTTGAGGCCAATCACAAGTAGATCGCCCAAGTTTCGCGCCTTCTCGAGGTAGCTAATGTGCCCACTGTGAAGAATGTCGAAGCAGCCATTAGTGAAAACGACTTTCACGCGCATCTTCTGTTTTTTCAGGAGAGCTTTGAGTTGTTTTGGGGACTTTATTTTCTGAAGGTGCTTTCGAACTGGCCTCATCGCGTGTGATGGTGTTGATCTAAAGAGAGAGGTACGGGTTGAAGATCGACTACCCAATCATGCCAACAGCGTTTTTGTTGGCCGAAAAGACCCCACACCAACCCTAAGCCACCAAAAAAAATACTCGGCACAAAAAAGAAGGCGCGTAGAAAAAGAGCTACAGCTGGGCCCTCAATTCGAAGGCCCACAAGGTGTTTTCCTACTGTCGTTCCGAAGGTAACCTCTTGAGCGAGTGTAATTGCCCAGTGAAAGAAACCCAGGAAGAGGCCAACCCAAATAATGAGATTAGGATTGAGCACCGACTCGAGTGGAATCTTCTGCCGCACGAGAGCTGCTGCAATTGCAGAGGCGCAAAGCCCGAGGTGTAGAAAAGTGTCGAAACAATAGGCGAAACAGCGTTTCAAAATGTAGCCCATTCCCAGAGCAGTTTCCAAGGGCGTTTCGGCTGGTAAACTCGCACTTTTAGTTACAGTTGCGGTCG
>CANJNU010000039.1 GCA_947475645.1 Bacteriovoracaceae bacterium
GTGTAGTAACTAGAACGACAGTAAAAGCCGTTAGGCAGAGATAAAATTTATCCTCGTGCGGCTTAAGCCAGTCGTGAACAGCGTAAGCCGACAGAAGGCCAAGAAATGGAAACGCCGGCGTTACATAATGACCTAATCGGTACCGCATTGCCGTAACCAGAGTGGCAAGAATGAAGACCGCTGCGGCTGCCGGAAGCGTAGGAAGTACCGTCCATTCCCGTCGCCGAGTAATTTTAATCAGAGCCCAAACCAAGAAGGGAAAGCCAGGCAAGAAGCCTGTTACGACGAACTTCCAAAAGAAGCCCCAATCGGTAGGAGATTGCCCCGCATCCCTTCCCTCAACCGCCGTACCCCACACCTGACGAATCCAATAATCCCGTACGACATCCCATCCCGCCATTTTGGCTGTATAGAGCCACAGCAAAGAGCCCACGAGCACGGCAAGGGCACCGGCCTTGAGAAGTCGCGGAAGATGGGCTTTTAGATTTCTCTGAGCCGCATGAGTGACAAGCGCAGTTGGAAAGACGAGCAGCACAAGTGGGGTTTTCATCCAAAGGCCGAATCCAGCGGCAAGACCCAAGGCCATCCATCCCCCCCGAATCCACGCCACGAATGAAAGCAGGGTAAAGAACACGAGTGCGGTATCGAGACTCATGGTGGAGCTGGTAAGAATAAAGTCGCGACAAAAAATTAAAAAAAGAGCGGAAAGAATGCCGTAGAGCGCGGAAACCGTAAAATTACCGATGGCGAAGGTAAGAAGTACCGAACCCACCGAGAATGCCGCAGTGAGAAGGCGGGCCGACCATGCGCTAGGGCCGAGAGCTCGCATGATGCCGCCGTTTAGCCAGAAGAGAAAAAAGGGGTGATCGTTGAACACCTGCCCCACGCCGTCACCCAGCGCAACACGGGTGGGTCCGGATTGCGTGTAGGGCCTGCGAGCCATAGGAAGAAGCGGCACGGGGCCCACGCTTGTTACGGCCATGGAGACCCCCGCATGAATGTTCGAGTCAATTCCTCTCAGCAGGGTTTCATGCGATTTGCCAAGGAAAGCCACTGCGGCTAGCGCAATGACTGAAAGAAAGGCTAATGAGAAATTTGAGCTTCGATTCATGTCCGAAAAAATACCATGATTCGTTAAAGACACGTATGTATAATCCCCCTATGTTTCAAGTGATCACGCATGCGAGTGAAGTCTTAACGGGTGCCGGGATACGGGCCAAAGACGGCCGAAAAGTAACCGATGACGACCTGGGGCGTATCTTGGACGGTGCGCTCGTCTTGAGCGTAAAGACGGTGCGGGGCAAGGTCATACCGCAGAGGATTGAATGGGTCGGTCCTACTTCTCAGCTTCCAAAGAGATTCAGCAAGATTCGTGCAACGAATCTAAAGGGGAAGCGCGCCATTATTCCCGGACTGGTCGATTGCCATACGCACCTTGTTTTCGCAGGAGATCGCTCGGAGGACTTTGCCGAGCGTTGTGCCGGAGTGAGCTATCAAGAGATCGCAAGAAAAGGCGGAGGGATTGCTCGAACCGTAAGGGCAACCCAACTCGCATCCGAAGCCGAGCTTCTAAAAAGTGCTGAGCTTCGCGCGCGCGAAATGTTCGCCTTTGGTGTGCGTACATTAGAGATCAAGAGTGGATACGGTTTGACGCTCGAGGACGAGTTGAAGATTCTTAGAGTAGCGGCGCAATTGAAGCGAAAGCTTCCAGAAATGCACATCCATTCCACCTTTCTCGGTGCGCACGACTTTCCGCCTGGAATCGATAGGGCCTGTAAAGAATCGCGGAAAGACTCTATTCGCCAAATCGTCGACGTCATGCTTCCGGAGGTTAAGCGTCTGGGCCTTGCAGATTCTTGTGATGTATTTGTGGACGACGGTTACTTTACGCTTCGTGAGGGCCAGCACATCCTGACTCGAGCAAAACAACTGGGCTTCAGCCTCAAGCTTCATGCCGATGAGCTTTCTAATACCGAATCGACCCGTCTCGCCGTTAAGATGGCGGCACTTTCGGCAGATCATCTCCTTCAGGTGTCACTTTCTGGAATACGGGCGCTCGCAAAGAGTAGAAAAACAGTGGCAGTTCTGCTGCCCGGCACGGCATTTTACCTTAAGGCCGACCATGCTCCGGCCAGAAAGCTGATTCAGGCAGGGGCATGTGTGGCGCTTGCCACAGATTTTAATCCGGGCTCGTCGATGTGCGCCTCCTTGCCCGCTATTATGACAATCGCGGCCCTCTATCTTCAAATGACGCGCGCCGAAATCTTTGCGGCGGTTACCTATAACGGGGCAAAGGCGCTCGGCTGTGAGGACCGCCTGGGCACTCTTGAGGTTGGAAATCTAGCCTCGTTTGCGATACTTCCGTTTCCAAAATTCGAAGAACTTTATTATCGATTTGCGTGGAGCGCGGGTCGGTAGCTCATCTGTTTGTAGAAGTACCAATAGTGCCCGGCAGCCATCAAGAAGCCCATCACTACATCGATCAGGTAGTGTTGTTTTGTGGTCAGGGTTGAAATCGCAATGGCAGTTCCCCAGATGAAAAAGAACGGGAAATATTTCTTCTGCTCATTCAAAAAAACAAAAGACGCCAAATACACACTGCTTACGTGCAGACTCGGGCAGCAATTCGCGGGCGAATCAGTCTGCCTGAGGTTGTGAAATACATTGAAAGTAACTGAGTTGAGTGTGTCTGGAAGCGGAAAGAGTTCGCGAGGAAAAGTAGTGGGCCAGACCCAGAATATCGCACAGCTAATAATCTGTAGCGTTGCTATCGAGAAGAAGTACCGATTGAGATTAAGCATGTCCTGGCACATGACGTAAATCAGCATGAAGTAAACATACTCGCTGATGTAGATCCATACGGTGTTTGGAACAAATGGAACAATCAAGTCGATCCATGTTCTGGGTAGAGTTTGGGGTGGAAAAAAATGAATATGGTTCGAGGCAAGGTAAAGTGCAATCGACAGTAAAAATAGAAGAATCCCGTAATGAAATCGGTTCTCGCGAGTAATGAGCGAGGGGAGAGTTCGCTCTCTGAGCCAGGTCTGAGTTAAGGTCATTATGGGCTCTTCATCCAACGTTCAAACTGTGAGGTCATTTGAGCAGTTGACCAATCTTCCTCGCCCCGATGGATCATTAGAATCTCGCGATCTTTATTGAGAATAAGGGTGAGGGGAATTGCCTCGACCTGAAAGAGGTCCGATAACTTCTGATCGGTATCGGTATAGATCCTAAACGGAAGTGCTAGTTTTCTGAGCAGTGGCGGAACAACAACTTCGGGTTTCGAGTCAACATTAATGGCCAATACTTCAAGGCCCAGAGGCTTTAGTTTTTGATGAAGGCGGGCAATCGACGGCATCTCGACCATGCAGGCCTCACACCAAGAGGCCCAGAAGTTCACCAGGTAGAGCTTTGCTCCCAGTGATGAAACCGCTCGCGAATCTTCGCCCAGCGGAGTGATCTGGAAATCGGGGAGTTGGCTGCCCACTTGTATCCTTACCGCTGATGGGGGGCTTACAGAAAGTAATTTGCGAGTTGAATGTTGAAAGATCGTCAGTCCTGCATAGGCCAATACCGCTACAAGGGGTAGTCCTACCCAAGGCCAGATGCGGATTTTGTTTAGCTCCATTGCCGAGGTCCTCACGGTTTGACGCTTTCGATTTGAATGTTACACTGTTCAGGAATGAAGTTAAAATTGAAACTCAATCAAGATGGGCAAGCCTTCGTAGAATACATGCTCATCCTCGTTGCGATCGTCAGCGTGGTGGCAGTTTTAGGTATGGGCTTTAGGAAAACGCTCTTCAAGATGTGGACGGTGTTTACACAAGAAATCGCGGCGGCCTGTCCGACCTGTCCGACCAATCCTAAGTATAAGCTGCGCTAGCCGCGCTGAACGGTTTTTCTGTAAACGAGATAGAGCTCGTCCTTCAGTTTTTTGACGCTCTTCAATTTGAGGTTCAGAATCTCTTTGGGTTCGAGCCCTGCACCATCGACCAATGTTGGCGCCTGCGTTCCGCCGACCACCCGAGGTGTAAGTGTAAGGTGGTATTCGTCGATCCAGTTTTCTTTTACAAAATCCCACATTACGCCACCGCCCCCCTCAACAAGCAGCCGCTTGTAGCCCCGCTTTTCGAGCGCTTGAATGATCTGCTTGGCAGTGGAGAGGCGAGGTGTGGGCTTCTTTAAGACGACAATTTCAGAGCGAACGGCAAACTTTTTGAGTGTTGCCTTCGGCGCGTCTGCAGACACGAAAAGAATGCGATGAAATTCATCGGACTGAAAGAAGGGCCAATCGGGCGAGATTCCCTCGAGCGCCGAACTTATAATGGCGTTGGCGGGCTGCTTCTTCAGGCCATCGGCAGCCACGCCGCGCACAATGCAGGGACGCTTGAATTCGCGCAGAGTCGATGCACCAAAGAGAACGATGTCGCTTTTTCGTCTCAAAGTTTGCATGTGCTTGCGGTCAGCTGATGTGCCCAGGGGAAAGAAAACTCGGCTCGCGGTGGCGATCTTCCCATCAATGCTGGTGGCCAAATTCGAGAATATAAACACTTACTTTGCCTCGCCTCCCGCAACGAGATTTTTAGGATCATACATCTGGGCGATGAAGAAAATTTCCTTACTTTCCTTGCGGGTACTTTGGGGGCGCAGGACTTCAACCTTTCCAAAACGTTCGCGCAAGCGATTACGAAATCCCTCAAATTCGTCGCTATGAAAAAGCTTGGCAACAAAACTTCCGCGAGGTCGTAGAAACCGCTCGGCGGTGGCCAAGGCCAGGTCGCATAGCTCGAGAGACCGCATTTGATCGGTGACGCGAATGCCACAAGTCTTGGGCGCCATGTCGGAAAGAACCACGTCGAACGGGGGGGCGATTCCATTCGAAGTCATGGTTTCGCCTAAGTTCAACTCCCGCATATCGGCAGTGATGAACAGAGCGTTCGGTAATGTGATCTTAATGGGCTGTAAATCAACGCCCAAGATTCTGCCCTGGGGGCCGACCTTCTTGGCAGCGTATTGAGACCAAGAGCCCGGAGCGGCCCCCAAATCGAGGATCTTATATCCAGGCTTAAAAATTCTAAACTTATCGTCTATTTCCTGAATCTTAAAAACCGCGCGGGCGGCGTAGTTCTCTTTTTTTGCCTGCTTGAAATAAAAGTCCTTGGGATTATAAGCCACGGGGATAAACCTCTGAGTATTCTAAGATGGGCTCGACACAGCACTGGGCAGAATCAAAAAGCGCTGCCCACGCTGCCCAAGGCCTCGAGCTCAGAGCGGATTGGACGCGGCTTGTCACATTCTGTCCTTCGATTCCGGTGGTGTATCCCTTTTCGATCAGCTCTGGCAACCCCAAGATTTGGCAGGTTTGGGTCCAAAACTTCTTTTCGATGGCTCCCACAGAGACTCGACGGCCACAACCCGCTTGATAGATATGATAACAGGGGTATTTACCCGAAAAGAGGGTCTCGCCAGGACGGGGAACTTCGCCTGTAGTTCGATAAATGGCTATGGCTGAGCTTTGAACCTGCTTGAGGGTCTCGAAAAGGCTCACGCAAATTCGCTTTCCCGGCTGTCCCAAAGAGGCCTCGTGAATGGCTGCCGTGAGGGCGAAAGCCCCTTCGTAGGCACCGAAGAGGTCGGCAAGGGGAAGTCCCGGTAAGTCATGAAAGAGAGAGAGGCAGCCACTGAGCGCCTGAAAGTTCATATCGTGGCCGGGCCGATCACGGTGGGGCCCCTCTTCGGCATACCCGACCAGACTAAGAATGGAGAGCTTGGGATTCAGGGCGTGAAGGGTGTGCGAATCGAGGCCCCGCTGAAGCTTGGCGTTTGGGCGAAATCCCTCGATGATTCCATTGGCTTGGCGCACCCATCCTTCGAACTCTTCGCGCCCGGCCTCACCGGGAGAGTACGCGAGCGAGACCTTCTCTTTTTTAGAATTGAGATCGTTATAGAAAGGCCCAAGGTCGTTGGCTCGATCCGGAAACGCAGGGTTCTCAATTTTAATAACCCGTGCACCCTTCTCGGCCATCAGCTTTCCCACGCGTGGGCCAGGCAAAAGCGAAGAGCAGTCTAAGATCACGCATCCGCTGAGGGGACCCTTCAATTGCGCGGGCCTCGGGCTTGGCGTTGAAACTCGATGAAAAGTAAATTGTTGATCGCCAACTGATCTTCCTCGGGCATATTCGTAAACTCGACACCAATTTTAATACCGGGTTTTTGTGTTGATTTAGGCCGATTTACTGCATTTTTGATCACGCCGTCGAAGGTAAACTTCCGTGTTCCTAGAGTGAAGGTAATGTGATGCAGAATGGTTCCGGTGCGAAAGTAGGCACCCTCTTTTTCCTGAATCAGAAAGGCAATACCGCGGTCACCGATGTCGTAGAGGGGTTTCCTCATGCGAGTCCCAGGATGGCCCGGATCTTCGAACTCAACGCTTTGGTACTCGCCCTGGCCGAGCTTCAAGCGCTCCTTTTTTCTACGCAGAATTTTGTGAAAACTCTCAGGCGTCGAGAAACGAAGATCGCCTTGAGCCGAAAGTCCCAAGAAGCCTGTCTCAAAGAACAGCGTAGCATCCTTGATTCCAAATTGAAAAATGCATTGATAGCCGTCGCTCGCACGCAGGCGCTCAACGAAACCTGAAGCATCTAATGGAATTACGGGGTTTACCTCCAAAAACGAGGAAGTTTGGCTAATATTTACAAATCGAACCTTCATCGAAGCAGCCTGATCGAGACTCCAAATTATAAATACGGTTTGATCTTGAAGGGCCTCGCGGATTCCAGCAAATCCAATACTTGGCGAATCGAGTCTCACAAACTTCGCATTCAGATCGAACGAGTCGCTCATTAGACGATTGTTACCTTTCGGAGCAGGTCCATGTCCTGCAACGCTTTTCCTGAGCCACGAACCACACAGGTGAGTGGATCTTCAGCAAGGGCAACAGGAAGGCCTGTTTTTTCCTTGATGAGAATATCGAGGTTCGCGAGAAGCGCACCTCCGCCAGCCAGAATAATGCCGTTGTCCACGATATCGGCCGACAGTTCAGGTGGTGTTCTTTCTAGTGCGGTCTTAATCGTGTCGACCACAGCTGAAACGGGCTCAGCCAGGGCATCGCGAATCTCCTCAGAGTTCACTTCGATTGTCTTAGGTGCACCGCTAATCAAATCGCGACCCTTCACTTCGTAAGTCTTCTCTTCTTCGAAAGGATAAGCGCAGCCAATCGATAACTTGATTTGCTCTGCGGTTCTCTCGCCGATCAGAAGTGAGTACTTACGTTTGATGTAATTCACGATTGCATCGTCGA
>CANJNU010000040.1 GCA_947475645.1 Bacteriovoracaceae bacterium
AGCTTTTGCCACTACGCCGCCGAAGTACGGCCATGAATCCCGCCCCTTAGCTCAGGATCACAGCTACTTTCTCAACCATAAGGCGCCAGATTTTTGGGCCCTCGCCCCCTATTACGTACATCAGCAAACCGGAAGTGCCTGTTCGATCGCGAGCGTCACTCAGGTGGTCAATGCCTCTCGACACGCTATGAATTTAGACTCAGATACACGCCTGGCCACGCAAAACTCGGTTCTCGAGGTCGTGGGCGACTCTCGATGGACTGCTGCAGTGGGTGGGATCAACTTCAGAACCATTGGAAACTGGACGGCCATTCTTCTTAACCGCGTCTTTCACACCCACTTCAAAAGTTTTGGCGTTACCCTCGACGAACTGGGTCCACTGGTCCAAAAGGCCATCAGGGCTCATGGATTTCCTGAGGCCAGGGTTGAGGTTTTTCACGCAACCGATCTCAGTGATGCGACTCAAAAAGAGCTTCATCGCGCGCTGGTCGAAAATGAGGAAAGCACACGCGACTTCATTATCCTCAATTTTCTTCAAGGCGTTTATACTGGCGACTCAGACGTAGGTCACGTTTCGCCCCTTGCGGCTTACGACGCGCTGAGGCGGCGCGCACTGGTCATGGATGTGGATCGCGAATGGTACGAGCCCTACTGGGTATCAGAAGCCGTACTTCTCAAGGGTATGGCTACGCTCGACTCATCGAGCGGCAAAAATCGTGGCTGGCTTTGGGTTCATTTAGGTACAAAGTAATCACTCACTGAACCACAATTCGGCCAGTGAGTGCGCCGTCGAACGAATCTTGAAACTCGAATGTTCCTGTATCGCTAAACTGAAACACATGAACATAAGGCATCTTCAGCTTAATGGGATCGTAAACTGTGCTTGAGAGAAAACGAGGAGTTCCAGTCGAGACAATTTGATGACGAAAGCGGTTCCGAGCAAAATGAAAGAATACCGTGGTGCCCGCTGCAACCGTGCAAGTGAGCGAGGTAAGGGGACTATCGGAAGAGCTCACCGTTGTGCCGGCTACCTCGGTGCAGCCGCACAGATTTTCGAGCAGCCCGTCGCGCATCATGACTTGCGCTTGCTTCGCCTCGCACTGAGTGGCCGCCGCCGAAAGCGAGGTAGCGGTATGAAAAATATCAAACGTCGAACCACAGCCCTGCGCCAAAAAAACTCCAGCGAGCGTTGGTAAAACCCAATAAATTTCGGTACCTATCGCAAATCGCCCCATCTTGTCAGTCTAAGTGAGAACCGGACGCACGCCAACCCAAAACGTCGTTGTCGACCTTTTTTAGAAAGTCCACTTGCGTCAGTTCTATGAGTGGTGTAACTACCTTTCACTTCAGTGATTGGACTCGTAGCTCAGTTGGATTAGAGCGTCAGACTACGGATCTGAAGGTCCCAGGTTCGAACCCTGGCGGGTCCACCATTTGAAGAAACAGCCGCGAAGGTGCAAGCCTAAGCGGCTTTTTTCATTATGGCGTTCTGTAATGCTAAAACGCTCCCGCGGGTGGCTTGCGAAAAGTGAACCCTGGCAAGTCAGCAACCGAAGATCAAAAACTGGGTCTTATCACCCCATGCAGTTCAGCGGATGGTGTTAAATCTAGACCTATCTACAAGCAGGCAGCACGAGTGTAAAATGTGCCTTGCTCTTTTTATGAACAAACCGCGCCCGAATCTGTTTAGGTAAATCTTTGTGCACGCGAACAGTTTCAAAGCTTTTGAGCTTCCAGTGTTTTCCGCAATTGGAAAGATTCTCTAAAATCTCTTCAACCTCTTTTGGATGGCCAGAATAACAAGCGCTCACAAAGCTTTCATCTTCACCCGCACCCAATGTCATCAAATCATCTGGAGTCATTCGGTCGCATTCATTTTTAGTGAGACTGTGCTTGCCGGAAGAGTCATGCAAATCGATGGCTACTTGAGTTCCTGCTTGAGCAGCAATCGACAAGAGTCCAAAACCTAAAGCAAAAGAGGCTGAGAAAAACTTCATCATATTGCATCGCGTTAACATGAGTAAGTCATCCTGTAAATAGTATTTACTACAGACTCATAACTTAGGCATGTTCGTAATTATTTCAAGTCTTTGGAACCCATTGGACTTTCCAGAGGCCTGTCATTTTTAAACTCTTGCCAAAGGATTGGTCACATCCAAACACTAGGCAAAACTTTTCTACAAGTGTCCATCTCTAGAATCCAATTTCTTTTGCCAAAAAATCACATCAAACTAGTTGAATGCTCAGAGCACTTTCCCTAGTTACACTCCTTATCTCTCAATCTGCATCGGCCCAAGAATGGATCTGTAATGAGATGGCATCGGTTCGCAAATCGAATACGATTCTTTCTTGCGGTGTGGGCGAAGGATCAATCGAAGCGCAGGCCCGTGCGCAAGCACTTGACTATGCCATCAAAGAATTTCATCAGATTTGCGACGAATCCGCTGACTGCAAAAACAACGAAGTAAATAATGAACCCTTGCGAAATAGCTGCGAGCAAACTGCTGCTGGTTTTCGCTGCTACAGAGGAATTCGCTACACGATCACCGAAAATAAAAAAAACGCTGCCAAAGTATCGCGGGCTGACCTCGACCTGCTGGATGAACAAATTCGACTTAAAGAAGAGGAAGCCGCGCTGATTAAAGAACAGCTCACAAAGGAGAGTCGCCTCGCTCAGCTGAACCAACAGATCGAAACCAAAAAGTTCGAAGAGGAACACCCTCCAGTTCCTCAGCACAAGGGTGAAGTATACATTACCGTTTCGCCCAAGACCGACAGCAAACCCAAAAATATTGATTTTCAGTTGGGCTTTGCGACCAATAATTCATTTCCATTTACGATAGGGTTAACGGTTTCAGAACGATCCACTTCGCTTGGAAAGCAATATAAAGCTGGAATGATTGGCGTATCTTTCGGAACTTTTGCAAACTTTCAGCTCTGGCGAATTATTTTCAGCCCCTTCTTTCAGGGGCGATACGAAGCTTGCACTGTCTCCTATAATCCTTGGTCAGATGCCTACAACAACGGCGAGATCAAGAACGACAGCATCTTCTCCTGGGAAGGCGGGGCAGCCCTCGCGTTTGATCTGAAGCGTAAGAGCGCAAGCTCAATTCAGTCCATTGGACTACGTGCAAGCCATCAGAGTTACGGCGTTGATTACCTCGACAAAGAAAACTTTGTCAGCGCCTTCATTACGATTTACTAATGCACCCTAGCGATCGAATGAATTTCACAGGTCTCCGGCCTTCACATCTTGTCCGGATTCCAACCATGACGCTCGGCAGTCAGCGACTGGCACCAAGTATAAAGTGCGTCGTAAACCACTAAACCCTGCTTCAGCATTTCTTGATCATCCAAGAAATTCACTGAAAGGCCGAGCGTAATCGCTAGCAGTCCCGGTGCCTGAGGTGAGGCATTCAGAGTATCCGTATCTGCAGCTCGCACAATTTTAGCGAGCTCGATCAGAGCTGGATCATTCAATTTATATTTTTTAAGAAATGCATCAAAACTGCACAGTTCGCCGTCGTGCGTAAGTTCGACATTGGGTACATCGTAGGGAATCGCGCCCGATTGAAGAGCGATCTCCATGACTCGATCCTTGGGCACATAGAGAAATTCGGCACCTCGATCAATGAAGCGCTGAATTAACCACGGGCAGGCAATTCGATCAATCTTTGGTCGTTCACGAGTAATCCATTTCATCTGTTTTTAATATCCGCCTTGACGTCGTTCAATGCAAGCGTTCAACGACGCGAAATGCCACAGAAGCTTGCTCTCGAATATTTTTAAGAAAGCCCAACCCGTCTCTGAACTGAATAACGCAGGGACTGGCAAGCTACCGTTCATTCACCGTTTCGAGTAGGGTTAAACGAAGCTGGGCAAGAAGTTCAACTTACTATAGAAAGTAAGATTCACTATGAAGACCCAACGCCACTCTTTTCTCAATATCGTCCTCATCTCTCTTACTTTCGGAATGGCCACGCAGACAGCACATGCAAACGAGAAATACGAACACGCCGACTACTGGCTGAGCCGTGGTTACCAACCCCATCTCGGTATCGAAAATTCCACCTTCAGCGAACTTCCTTCTTGGAAGCCCCATTCGCTAGCGTGGCCTGTTGAGTTTGAGAATGTAGCGCACTCGATGGGAAATTCGATGGCTGAATTTCAATCCTATGGCGACGGGCCCTACTACCATGGCGGCTGCGATCTTCGTGTTCGTCGCGGGGCCTCGTTGCATACGCCTATAACCGGAAGAATTGAAGCCGGTCACTATGGCTATACCAACAGGCCCGACGGTTCATCCGAAAAGTTTTGGCGTCCCTGGCCTGAAACGGGCGATGAGAACTACTTTGAAGTAGCCGTAATTACGGACGACGGATTTCGATTCGAGTTTCACCACATGAACGAACAGAAGCTTGGGCCCGAGGTAATTCACGCCCTCAAGGCGGGCTCGGGCCGCGTGGAGGTGGGAACATTTTTAGGAGATACGGTCGAGTGGCCGGATGGCATCTATCACCACACGCACTACAATATTCTCAGCCCTGTGGGCACGCATTTGAATCCGGAGTATTACTCGCCCCTCATTCAAGACCACCGTGCTCCAGAAATTGCCACTGTTCTTGCGGCTTTTCCGGGCAATCGCACACGCGCTTTTGGTAGCGGTGTTTTCGAAACTGCGCCTCAGTTTTTTGCCATCGCCCTGATCGACCATAACGATACCAATATTTACGATCATCCCACCGTTTACGCCTCGGTTGAGTTTGAAAATGGCCTCAATTTCGTTTGGGATTTTCGCGAGCGTCTTTTGGGTCCCGATGGAAAATTCCCCTCGATTTGGAGCTTCTTCGTTGAGTCGATTTTGGATCCCATGGGAAAGAGGTGGTCCACCGCAGGCGGATACGGAAGAGGGCAATCTGTGATTCGCGTTCCTGTACCCTTGGGCGCCCACGGTGCATTCGTAATCAAAGTCGCAGATCAAGCGAATAACGGGGTTGAGTTTACGGGAAGAGTCGGATCCAGCTCAACCCAAACTAGGCCGGTCATTCGGCTGAATACTACCGCGCGAGCTTCACTCGAGGCTGAGGCACATCAATAACTGTGTCCGTAAAGTAGCGTTTTTGGCATTCATCTGCACTCTTCTTCACAATAGCATGCTTAAAGGCCTCATCTATTTTGAGCCAGCGTGCACTTAAGTCGGCTGGAAATTGGGTTTGTAGGAACGCCTCTTTCAGATACGTCTCGCGTAGTTGCCACATTTCTTCGGTAACGTTAATGTGTGGATGAGCATCCGATGGGCTACGTCCGCAATAGGTCTTAGGGCCGCCAAAAGCACCCACCATAAAGTCAGTTTGTTGGCGCACAATATGTTCCTGAGTCACCACCTGAAAGATCTGGCGCAGCCAGGGGTCTCGATAAATACGATCATAGAACGCCTGATTCACTGCACTCACTTGTTGCCTCAAAACATCGTAGTCCATTCTTATAGAACGGCATTGCAGACCCATTTCTTAACGAATGGAGAGGGAAGGCGTGAAAGGTAGTCCTGGGTGAAGCGTTCCTAACGCATTGCGTCGCAATGTGTTAGGCACACTATCATGAGAAAGCCCTTCATGCCCCTGGTTTTGCTCGGCAGTCTACTTTGTGGTTGCAGCGGCGGAGCAACCACAAGCCCAAGCTTCTCCCACTCTGCCGAAGCGCTCTATACTCCCCTCAGAGACCCAAGCTCTCAAGGTAATCGATCAAAGCGCGGTTAGTCAGTTTCGCTTTTCGACTGAGGAAGCTTTGGGAAAGGTAGAAACCGCGATTATGCTTGCCGCAACCCAACTGAATCAAGTGAAGGACCTTACGGAGCGGGAAGCCTCTTGCCGGTTTGTTACGAAGATCTTTTGGAATCGAATTGCCGTCGCCAATAGCTCAAGCCATCGCGACTTTGCGATGATCTCATTGCGTCCTTGGCTTGAACGCTTGGTCAAAGGTACAGCCACAGTACTTGCGTCTCATGCACGGGTTGCGCAGACACTCGATCCCCAGTGGGTTCTCTCCTCTGATCCAGAAAGTGCCATCACCGACCTCACTAGGCGCTTGCCAGACGGTTGTAAGAGTTCTGAAAATCAACTTCCTCCCGAATCAGAGTCAGTAATTCACCCACTCCTTACGCGTACACTAGAGGATCTCGCCGTGCGCAAATTTCAGATCCTGACGGCGAATGGAACGCTAGTGAATAGGCTTAAAACCTTAAGTACTCTCCCCAGTCAGTCTAGGTTACCAAACTTAAAACGGAGGGGTATACAATTATGAATTTAGGAAATCCCTTACAGAAAGGGCAAAGCCAATTCTACGAAATGGAATTACGCACCATTTTTGGAAAGTGGTCAATGTAGGCATATGAAAGAATCAAATTTAATTGCACTTAAAGACGCAGTTGCCTTAGTCGAGCCTAGAATCGAAGCTCTCGACTATTTCAAAGACTCTGATGTAATTATTAAAAATGGCGCGGAATATCATACGTTTATTTTTGCTCCAGCTAATGCTGGCAATAAATTGCGACTCATAATTGAAAGCAATTTGGCGTTGCCTAGTTTACATATGACAATAGAGAAAACTGAAAAGCAGTATATTCGCATGTCAGACTATTTAAAGGAACATGGGAACACATTGCTCGAAGACCTAGATGAACAACGCATCTTAAACAAGGATGCATGGAACGCACGTGACTACTTCAAAGAAATTCTTGCAGTTTTTATAAGATATCTTGAAACCGACCTCCGTGATGTTTTGGAAGGCAAGCGTTGGGAAATTGTTCCTATTGACTACATGGGGTACAGATAGCCTGCAAGCTGAAACCAAGCGAAAAGAGCGCCGCCCGAGATGGAGTGAGAGTATGAAGTCGCTAACTGCACAACCGCGGGTCGTCGTAACAGAGCCCGTAAGTTTGTCTCCTAGGTATGGAACAGGTAGGCAAAACTACACTCATGAAGGCTCTCGTGCGAACATTCATCGGCCTGGACTCAGACATGCTCGCCGCTGCGGTCTTACTTATCCGCTCACTATTATCTTGACCCGTTGCATTAGAAGCTGTTAATGCCGCGCCTATGAAAGCATTTCTCTTCTCTTTGCTCTTCGCGGCTGGTGTCACGAGTCCTGGCTTCGCAGGCCGCCATTCGGGCGACACCCTTCGTTGTGACAACAACGAGTACACACTCACGCTTGAACATGAGGGAACGATTTTTACC
>CANJNU010000041.1 GCA_947475645.1 Bacteriovoracaceae bacterium
CTTGGAAAAGAGTTTAGGATTGGCGGTGCTCGATCGTCCTGGGGTGATTATCGAGATTTTCACTCAACACGCGCGAACGAAGGAAGCTAAAACGCAGGTAGGTTTAGCTCGGCTTCAGTATCTTCTTCCTCGCCTTACACATTTTTGGAGTCACTTCGAACGCCAGCGGGGCGGGGGTACGGCCAATCGCGGTATGGGTGAGAAACAAATCGAGGTCGACCGTCGACTTGTTAAGCAACGAATGGCGCTTCTACGCGATCGTCTCAAGGATATCGAGAAAGAGCGTCAGCTTCAGAGAGCAGGCCGCAAGGATGTGTTGAAGGTCGCCATCGTAGGCTACACAAATGCTGGAAAATCCACATTACTCAATCAACTCACGCATAGTCGAGTATTGGCCGAGGATAAGCTCTTTGCCACCTTGGATGCCTCCATTCGTACGCTCGATCCGCATTCACATCCGCCGATTGTGATTATCGATACGGTTGGGTTTATTAGTCGGTTACCGCATACCCTTGTGGCTTCGTTTCGCTCTACTCTAGAAGAGGTAATGGAAGCCGACTTACTTGTACATATTGTGGATGCGAGTTCAGTGTCGGCGCGCGAGGAGTTTGAGACGACAGAAGCGGTATTAAAGGAACTGGGTGCTGAGAATAAGGAGAAGCTTGTTGTCTTAAATAAGATGGATCTCCTTGACGGCGATCCAGCGGCGAAGATACGGGCAAAAGTAGTTGTTCCAGGGGCTCAAATGGTTTCTGCGCTTAACCCCGAAGATGTAAAAAGGCTTAGAACAGTCATACAAGATCATTTTCGTAGCAACATGGAAGTTTGGGAGATTGTTATTCCTTACTCAGAGAGCCGACTCGAGGCCAGAATTCGTGCCCACGGAAGTGTCGAAGTTTGCAGACACATCGAGAAGGGAACCTTTTATCGAGTTCGCATGGAGGGCGCATGGGCCAAAAAACTGGAATTGGAGAAATATCGCTTATGAGGATTCGCCGTTTTTTAGCAACTCTAGGCGTCAGCGCTTGGCTGTTCTGCAGCCCAGGAGCACGTGCTGAAGGCGAGTCATCGAAAATTACGTTGGAAGCAACGCATGCTTCATCGACTGACCATTTGTCGACGGAGAAAGTTTGGATTCTTGATCCCGAGGAGAGCAACCCTCATCGTCAGCGCTGGCTCATTCATCGCGATGTTCAGCTGAGGGGGCTTGTCGCTCGTCCCGATGCATCGGGGTCTACCTTTGGAGTAACTGCCCGAGGACTTCGTGCGCATGCGACGCTCTATTTTCGACCCAATGGACCTTGGTATCGCCCTATACAGGAGTTTCCCTGCGAGGAGAAACTCACTTCACAATATGCTAATCGTGAAGGGACTGAGAAGGCAGCAGAGGTAGCGGTCCATGAATGGGAACGTATTCTGAGTGAAGAGAAGAGTGTATTGGAGACGATGTTGTCCAAGGTGCAATCGAACGATAGAACCAAAGTGGTTTTGATTGCAGAGCGCTTTTTTCACGACTGGTTGAGCGAGGTGACTCTTCGTTGGCAGAATGAAGGAAAAACTCTAGCGCGCGAAAAAGAGTGGAACCACTATCGCGAAGTAGCCAAGAAGGCTGGAAGTTGTACTAAGAATTCTCTCATTCCCTGGGAACGACTGATGGAAGGGCCAGCTGAGGGTAACTCAGGAATTGCGGGGCGGCCCATCGATGAAATGAAAGTGTTGGCGCGAGCGCCCTTGAAATGGGTAGAAGGTTTGCCAACGATTCGGTTGAATCTGAGAGCGCTTGGACGAAAATTGAACGGTCGCTTTTTAGTTCACACCGGAGTTGAGCATAGTGCAATTTCGCCTGATTTTCTGATTGGCCAAGGTGTGGCACCCGCTTGGCTAGAACTTGAGAACGTGGCGCCTCGGAGGGTATCCTGGGGAGGGAGTCCCGAGTCACCTCGCGGCGGATTAGGAAGAGTGGTTCGACTCGATCAGGTCGAATTAGGGAATCACCTCACCACTTTTCATGATTTTACTCTCTTTGATACCGAGCTCTTTAGTGTGCCTCAAGTTACGGCGCCCTGCTGCGACGGGGTACTGGGATCCGATTTTTTACGAAGTCATGTTGTGGAGTTAATCTCAAAGCCTTCGCCTGAAATGAAATTCTGGCCTGCAGAGGAATTTCATTTAGACCCAGAGATGCATGCGCATTGGATGGAGGTTTTTACGGCGCCATCGGGTGAGCTGGTCAGTTCTTGTGTACTGAAGGGGGATCGCACCGAAACCTTAGCCGGCCTCGAGCTTTTTGGTGCCTCGTGGGATACCAGTGTTGCTGAGAACATTGCGATTCATCTGCCCTTACAAAAAGAGGTTTTTGCTTCATTAAGAGAGAGTGCGCCTGATTCATTAGGCTGGAAGCTGAACTGTCAGTTTCCAGATCAAGTACTCGTAGCAGAGGGATCGGGGATCTCATTGCCTCCGCTGCGCGACACCTCGACCAAGACTTTGCAGTCTCGTACGCCGGCCTTCTCGTTGGGATCAGGATTTTTTAAGAAGCACCGGGTTTTCTTCGACCTGCCGCACGGTAGAATTTGGCTGGCTCCGGGGAAAGCAACGAGTCCTCGCGGCCTGCGCAATTCTGGACTGAGAGTGCACTTCGATTTGAAGCCGAATCAGAGTGGACGACGCCTCAGGGTCGACTCGATTCAGGTGGGTTCGCCTGCGCAGTCTCTTGCGTTAAAGGGGCTGAAAAAAGGCTCGGTGATCTTGGAGATCGATGGTCTTTCTGTAGAGGATTTGAATCAATGGGATGTTGTAGAGCGACTTTCGGGTTCGCAGGGCTCTGAAATTAGGGTCGTTTGGGCGATTCCGCGAGGTAAGCAAGCAGCTACGTTGAAGTTGTCGAATCAATAATGGATTCGGAGATGATGATGTCATTGAATGAAAGAGTCATACAGTCTGTGGGAACGATTCAGCGTCGAGCTCATATTTTAGTCGAGTTCCCCGAGCCGTCGCTCGAGAGTATCGTTGTTCAGTGGAACCATTTTGAGCCGTCAATTTTCGTACAGCTGAAGCGAGATCTGCGTGAGCCAATTCAATTTGGATCAAAAAGGGGAGACGTGCCCAATTCATCTCCTCAGGATGGTCAAGCGCCCGGCTTTGTTCTTGATTATCCTTTGAACGATTTCTTAGATGCGGCAACGGGCAAGGTATTTGGTCAGGAAGCGTTTCTTGCGGATATTCTTTTCTCGCAGCGGGCTTTCGCATTGCTACAGCCTGAGCCAGACATGGTTCTTCCAGTTGAGGATCTTTGGGAGTGCAGGAAAGAAGCGCTTCGAGCTCTTGGTATTCTGGATGAAAAAGGTACGCGAACGGTTCGAGAAATGTCGCAATAGCGTCTAATTTAAGTCTCGCCTGGGGGGAATACGCGTTCTAGGCCCCACGTTTCATTTTCAAATCGTGCTACCGCCACGAGTCGATCCGCATTTCGAAGTACTACGGGAAGCGAGAGCGCTGCAGGAGCCGCTGAAAGTCGGGCCATCACACTGGGAAGGTTCCCTTGGCGGCCACAGACCAGGTCGATTTCCTCTTGGTGTTCGAGTTCAATCGAGGGAAGGTGATCGAGAAGATCATTAAAATGAACCCAACAGGAAAGCGTGTTCCAATCCTCTCCATTTCGAGTGAGTTCGACGAGCTGATCGAGGGAGAGGGCACTCTCGACCGAGTGTGAGCAGGACTGGGTGCGTTTGAGTTGATTCAGGCTGGCTAGCGTGCCTAGATTTTTGGCGATGTCTTCGGCAAGAGTACGAATGTACGTTCCGGAACTACAAGAAATCCGTGCATCAGCATACGGGGCTAAGTAGTGATCTACCTCAAAAGAATAGATCTTTTGGAGTCGGGTTTTTCGTTCGACTTCAATTCCCTGACGGGCCAGTTCGTAGAGAGGCTTTCCATTTTGCTTAATAGCCGAGTGCATCGGAGGAGTTTGAAAATAGTCTTTTTTCACGAACGTATGAGCTGCCAACTGAATCTCATGGAGAGACTTGGGGAGTGTTTCCGAAGTGTTTTTTATAGGAGTGGTTGGGTCGCCTGATTCAGTTTGAATCCCGAAAAGGATCTGTGCCGCGTAAGTCTTGTCTGAGTCCAAAAAGTACCGAGAAAGCTTAACTCCTCGGCCGATGCAAACGACGAGAAGCCCCGTTGCAAAAGGGTCAAGAGTACCCCCGTGTCCAATTTTTGGGAGGGAGCTCTTTTTTATTTTTGGATCACTCTTGCGAAGCCATTCGAGACGAGCCCGTTGAAGCGCTTCGATTACAGCAAAGGAACTTATCCCCTGAGGCTTATTGACCAAAAGGGCGCCGTTCATCACGGATTATTCTCCCGAAGGGGGTTCTTCTTTTTTCTCGTCGTCGAGTTTACGAAGGAGTTCGTGCACTCGACTTACGTTCTCAAATCCTCGATCCTCTTTGAAAGTTAAAGAAGGAATATGTCGAATCGTGAGAATTGTTCCCAGGTGACGACGGATGTATCCCGAAGCTGCTTTGAGTCCCTCGAGGCAACCCTTCATTCTCGCGTCGGTGATCTTTTGATTGTCGATGGGGGTGCCATCTGGATTCCGAGCAAAGCCACCCAAGAGAGATACCAAAATGGTCGCATGACTACCATCGAGGGTCACTTGAACGTCCGTAAATGTTACAGCCGACACTCGCGGATCCTTCACTTCCCGAGGAACAAATTGGGACAGCTCTTGCTGAATGGCGGACTGAAGACGTTGTCTACGAGTTTCTTGCATGAGTTAAGTACCTAACTCCGGAGTCACTAGATCGATTTGGTAAGCCTCGATAATATCGCCGGGCTTTAGATCGTTGTAATTTTCAAGACCGATACCGCACTCGAAGCCAGAGGCCACTTCTTTTGCATCGTCTTTGAAACGACGAAGTGAGGCCATTTTTCCGTCGAAGATTACGCGGGAATCGCGCAAGAGACGAACGTTGGCGCCACGAAGAATCTTTCCGTCGATAACGGAAGTACCTGCGATGGTTCCAATCTTAGGCACACTGAAGATCTGACGAACTTCTGCGCGGCCCAAGAATCTCTCCACTTTTTTCTTATCAAGAAGTCCGGTCATGGCCTTTTTGATGTCGTCGAGGAGTTCGTAAATGATGGTGTAAGTTTTGATTTCAACGTGTTCAGCTTCAGCTACTTGGCGGGCCTTAGTTTCTGGGCGAACATTGAATCCAATAATTACGGCACCCGACGCGCTGGCTAGAAGGATATCACTTTCGGTGATTCCACCTGGGGCAGCGTGCAGTACCTTCACTTTTACTTTTTGAGTTGAAGCCTTAATGAGACTTTCCTTAATGGCTTCAACAGATCCGAATACGTCTGCCTTCAGAACGACGTTAAGTTCTTTAACGTCTCCCGTTTGAACCTTAGCAAACAAATCTTCTAGGCTCACTTTCGCGGCAGAACCGGAAATCTTAGAGCGAAGCAGATCAACGCGCTTTTCGGCGAGGATACGAGCGTCCGCTTCACTGGTCGTGGTATTAAACTTCTCACCAGCGTTAGGTACGCCTTCGAAGCCCAAAATTTCTACAGCCATACCTGGGGTGACACGGTTTACGTTCTTCCCAAGGTAGTCGGTAAGTGCGCGAACTTTACCTGCGTAAGTGCCCGATACGATCGGATCGCCTACACAAAGGGTTCCGCGATTCACCAAAACACTGACCATAGGTCCACGACCCTTTTCGAGTCGTGCTTCCAAGACGGTTCCTGTTGCTTTTGCGTGAGGGTTGGCTCTTAGGTCTAGAACTTCAGCTTGAAGTAAAATTGCATCGAGTAACTTGTCTAAGTTGGTCTTCTTTAATGCCGACACGGGAACGAACATCGTTTCGCCGCCCCACTCTTCAGACAGTAAATTCAACTCAGACAAACCTTGCATGATCTTCTCTGGATTTGAGCCAGGCTTGTCGATCTTATTCACCGCAACAATGATGGGCACCTTGGCGGCTTGTGCGTGGCTGACTGCTTCGCGAGTTTGAGGCATGACGCCATCATCTGCCGAAACTACTAACACTACGATATCCGTAACGTTTGCACCGCGAGCGCGCATCACCGAGAAAGCCTCGTGACCAGGCGTATCAATGAAGGTAATGAGCTTATCGTTCTTTGTGATTGTGTAGGCACCGATGTGTTGCGTAATTCCACCGGCTTCACCGCCGGCCACATTAGCCTCACGAATCGAATCGAGCAAAGTGGTTTTGCCGTGGTCGACGTGTCCCATGATGGTCACTACAGGAGGACGAGGAAGAAGTTCCTCAGTCTTATCTGCTGCGACTTCGATAAGAGTGTCCTCGCGGAAAGTCACATTCTTCACTTCATGCTGGTACTCTTGGGCAACCAAAGTTGCGGTATCGAAATCGATCGACTGATTGACCGAAGCCATCACTCCCATTTTCATGAGCTTCCGAACCACATCGACAGACTTTACAGCGAGCTGGTTTGCGAAATCCTGAACAGTGATCTGATCGTTCATTTCTACGACGCGCTTATGAGCTGCCGCTTGGGTAATCTCGGTTTGACGAAGCAACTTACCCACAGGGAGGCGCTTCCTCTTGGGCAAGAAGACCATTTCTTTTTTGCGGAAGTCGGCAAAACGCACATCTTCTGGGCGCATTTCAACTTCGCGACCGCCTCCACCGCGTTTCTTTGCTGCCTCTTCCTCGGCCATCTGGTCGAGGCTTTCTTTGTTCACTCGAACAATACGGAAATCTCCTGGCGCAGCAGCGGGCTTGACTTGTCCTTTTGGTGTGACGGGAGGAGGTGTAGTGGGCTTGATCATCGGCCGCTGTGGCGGCGCAGTAAGATCTACCACCTTCAGAATACTTCTGCGGGGCGCAACTGGGCGAGGAGGCAATACAATCGGCGCTCTCGCTGGACGAGTCGGTGCAGCAGGTGCATTTGTTGCTTTTAGAGAAGCACTTGCAGGATTTGATGTTGCCGAGGATGCACTGGGTGCCACGGCATCACTTGGATTTACTGCTTCTGATGTACCAAGATCTTGGATTGCTTCTTCGGAAGCAGAAATTTCGTCACCAGCGGAATCATGAGCAGCGTATTGACCTTCGTCTGCGTATTGCTCGCCATCGGCAGCCATTACTGAGTTGTCCATCGAGGCGTCAGCGCCGCCTGCGGCGTCATCTGCGGGCGCGCCGGGAGCTC
>CANJNU010000042.1 GCA_947475645.1 Bacteriovoracaceae bacterium
AAAACCGCTGATGCCCAATGCTCGAATCGAACTCTTCATCGATTCACAAAAGCTCTTCGACGCTCCCGCTCAGGAGGCTGAATCTCCCTTTGTAATGACGGCTGATCGAATTCTTTTTGAGGATGCGGCTATTATTATCGTGAACAAGCCCCCCGCCTTACCTACTCAGCCGACGTTGGACGAAGCACGGATTAACCTCTATCAAGCAGTGAAGAAGTTCCTGAGCAGTCGGGAGGGACAAGTTGATCCTTATCTCGCACTTCATCATCGACTCGATCGTGACACCTCGGGTGTGATTCTTTTTGTAAAATCAAAGGAAGCGAATCTTCCCGTTTCAAAGATGTTCTCGGAGCACACGGCAAAGAAGACTTACTTTGCTCTTACGGAGACTCGAAATTCGGACGGGTGTCCTGATGAGTGGCAGGTAAAGAACTATTTAGGAAAAGTATCAAGTACCGGAAAAGCAGCAAAATACGGCGAAGTAAGAGCGGGGGGCGATCTGGCATTGACCGACTTCCGAAAGGTTGAACTTCTGCAGCAAAACCGAATGTGGGTTGAGGCTCGCCCACTCACAGGACGAACGCATCAGATTCGAGTACACCTTTCGGAAAAAGGTCTGCCCATTTTGGGCGATTTTTTGTACGGAGATGCTCAGAGCGCCACTCGGCTTATGCTTCATGCGGCGAAGCTAGTATTTCCTCATCCGGAAACTCAGGAAATTCTCACTGTAGAGGCACCACTGCCTGAAGATTTTGTTCGAACTTTAAAGAAGCTTCAAAGCCAAAAAGTATAGTCGATGTCGTTCTCGTTTGCGAAGAGCATGACGAGGCGATCGACACCCATAGCAATTCCACCGGACGGAGGCATTCCCTCCTGAAGGGCGAGTAAGAATTGATTATCGATCGGACTTGCAGGGAATTCTTCGCCATAAATGTTGGCTCTGATCTGCATATCCTTCTTGAATCGTGTCTCTTGCTCGAAGGGATGAGTGAGTTCTTCGAAGGCATTTCCAAGTTCGAGACCTCCGGCGTAAACTTCGAATCGTTTAGCCCAAGGATAGCCATCCGTGTCGCATTCAATGACTGCGAGCGCCGCTTGAGACGCAGGGTAGTGAGTTACGAATACGGCTTGATCTTCTGGAAGTTTTGGTTCGATGAAGTTAAGCCAAATGATGAAATAGAGATCGTCCCAGGTGAGGGTGGGATCGTTCAATTGGGCGCCTAGCCCGAGACGCTCGCAATGGCGTTTGAGTTTCTCGACTGAGTCTTCCTGAATGAGGTCGATGCCAGCGTGAGATTGAAAGAGGTCTCGAGTCTTCAGTCGAGGCCAGGGAGCTTTGAGCGAGATTCTCTTATTCTGAAACCGAACTTCGGGTTGACCGAAGATCTGAACCGCTAAGTATTCAAGAAGACTTTCAGTGTCTTCCATAATGGTTTCAAATCCGACATAGGCTCGATACCATTCCAATATCGTGAACTCGGGGCGATGCGTGATTGAACACGGTTCGTCGCGAAAAGCTGAAGAGATTTGAAAAATTCTCTCAAGCCCCCCCACTAAAAGCTGCTTCATCGCGAACTCAGGCGAGGTAGGAAGATACTTGGGTTCAGTGCTGTGAATGGTGGATATGACTGAAAAAGGTCGAATATGCGGCTCCATTCCAGGACAGGGAACAAGGAGTGGGGTTCGTGTTTCGAGAAAATCTTGGTGAAGAAAAAACTGACGAATTCCGAGTTCGATCTGGGCGCGAATTCTCATGGCCGAGCGTCTTCGCGAATCAAGGATTCGCTGCGCGAATAAGATGCTTTTCTTGGGGCTTTGATTAGGAGTGAGAAGTGAACCCTGGCCATTCGTAATCTCTACCCTTCCCCCAAGGGCTTGTTGGACAGAAACGGGTACTCGATCTGGAGTGAAGAGAACATCCAGTCGAACCTTCTGTATTCCTGACTGGGTGAGTAATTCAGCCTCATTCTGGTGCCAGAATACGAGGCGTCCGCGTATGGGTAGGGGGTGATCTGACATAGAGCGTGATTGCCACTTTCTGCTCACTCGCACAAGCGCGACTTTTCTGTTAGATTGGCGGCCAATGATCGACTTTCAAACGCTCAAGCTTTCAGTAAATCGGCTTCTGGGTAGCCACTTGAGTCAGTGGAGGCCTCGTTTTGCCCGATCTCTCGACTTGCAGGCCAAGGTAATTCTGGTGCTGATTGGGGTCATTGTTCCAACATTCTTGATCATTACCGTGGCGCAGATCAAACTGACCGGACCTTTACTGAAGGATGAAATTCGCCAAGTCGGAATGACCTCAGGAAAAACTTTAGCCGCTGAAATCGTAAGTGCCCGTCTGTTACAATTTCCAAATCCAACCGCGGCAGTGGAGTCGAGACTTCAGGAAATCTTATTTTCTCAGCCGAGTATTATGCGAATTGATGTGGTCGCCAAGGATCCTACCTCTGGATTAATTAAAGTGGTGGGCACGAACGTAGAGGATGAGCCGGGCACAGTTCCTCCTGTGGTGAGTTTGGTTGAAGCCGTGACCTCAGAATACCATGCGGAAGAGGATGGTCCGAGCTACTGGGAGATTCAGGTTCCCATCGAGCAGCGGTCGAGAGACTTAAAGTTACCGAGGAAACAGTTGGGAGCCATCCGGTTACTCATTTCAACCCAAGGGGTGGAAAACCTTTCGCAGACGCTCTGGAAAACCACTGCGGGCGCAGCCGGGTTTAGCGTGGTGTGTTTAATTCTTGGCCTAAGCTTTTTTCTTAGAAAAACGATAGAGAATGATCGGTTGCTTCGTCGTGCAGAGAGTCAGAACTTGGAGCTCACTGAGCAGCTTCATGAGACCCAGCGACAACTCATGAATATGGAGAAGTTTGCGGTAATGGGGCAGCTTACCGCAAGTTTTGCGCACGAGATTGGAACCCCGCTCAATGCCATTGGCGGGCATCTTCAGCTTCTTTCTGACGAAGTGAGTGAGCGCGGAAAAGAGCGGTTAGAAATTCTAAATGGTCAGGTTTCGAAGATCGAGCAGATCGTAAAGAACTTTCTTCAGAGCACTTCTAAACCCTCATCACAGCGGCAGTTAGTTGATCTCAATCTTTTGGTTGAGAAGTCTTTGGGAATCATCAAGCCCCGAACCGAAGCGATGGGGGTCGAAGTTCATCGGTTTCTCGATCGGCACCTTGGGCCTCTGCGTGCCGTACCCATTGAAATGGAGCAAATATTTCTTAATTTACTGAATAATTCGATGGACAGTTTAAGAGCCAAGATTCGACAAAATCACGGAAAAATAAAGCTATTAATCGAAGTAAAAAGTCAACTTACGTTAGAGGAAGGCCGTCCATGGGCACAGATTGAGATCTTCGATACGGGTGAAGGCGTGCCACGAGAGGACCTGAGGAATATTGTTAAGCCCTTTTTTACGACCAAAAGTCCAGGGGAAGGCACTGGATTGGGATTGACCATCTGCCAGCAGCTTGCAAACAAACACGGCGGTCGATTAAAAATCGACTCGAAGGAAGGAAGCTGGACACGAGTTGTTTTACACCTTCCCTTTCAATCGAAAGGCTTACCTGAGGTCTAAGTGAAGATGAGAGATTTAGTGAAACCACCCATCTTAATTGTGGATGATGACGAAGTAACTCTGAAGCTTTTGCGAGAGATCTTTGAAAAAGAGGGTTATCCCATTCGCTTAGCTCAAAGTGGAGAAGAGGCCGTGGCGATTCTTCGTGAGCAGGCCTTCCCTATTGTGGTTTCTGATATTCGAATGCTTGAGCTCGATGGGATGGCGGTTCTGAAAGAGGCAAAGAAGCGCGATGCATCATCTGCCGTGATCCTGATGACAGGCTTTGGAAGCGTAGAGGGCGCGATCGAAGCGGTTCGGCAGGGCGCGTTTGATTATCTGAGTAAGCCCTTTAAAATGGACCATCTGAAGAGTCTAGTTAGCCGAGCGGTAAAACAACAACTCGCTTCAGCTTCTCAGAAGAAGCAGGGTGAACCCTCGGGCCGTCTTGATGCGAACTCTAAAGCTTTGATCGGAAAAACTCCACAAATCGTAGAGGTTTACAAGACATTAGCGAGAGCCGCCGTCTCTCAGAGTTGTGTATTGATTACGGGCGAGAGTGGCTCGGGCAAGGAGCTTGTGGCTCGGGCCATCCACGAGAACAGTATTCGACGAGGGTATAGATTTGTAGTTTTCGATTGCCTTGCACATCAGGATAGCCGAGGAGAGACTGAACTTTTTGGTAACGAAAAGTCGGGACTCATTGAAGATGCGCATCAAGGAACACTATTTCTGAATGAAGTGGGTGACCTGAGTCCGGCGTTACAGCTAAAAATTCTAAGGGCACTCGAAGAAGGAGCGTTTAAGTCACCAGGAGAGGCAGAGCCCAAGAATATTGACGTACGTATTATTGCGTCGTCTCATTCAGATCTGGAAGCGGCAGTAAAAAGCGGAAAATTTCGGGAAGATCTTTTCTATCGGTTAAAAGTAATTCAAATTCAACTTCCTCCGCTTCGAGAGCGAATGGCTGACTTACAGGATATGGTTGAGCACTTTCTAGCTCGCTACGCAGAGAAGAGTAAAAAGGCAGTTTCTCACGTATCTGATGAAGCGTTTGAGATTTTGAGGAGCTACACTTGGCCTGGAAATATTCGTGAGCTCGAGCATGCGATTGAGCGTGCCGTTGCGATGACGGGCACGAGTGTGATCTTTCCTGAGGATCTCCCTCCGGAGGTGCTCTCACGGTCGGTACTGCGGCCAAAGACCGATTCTGAGTCGGGAGTGGGTTCGTTACCCACGTCGCTTGAAGACATGGAAAAGCAGCACATTTTGCGAGTTCTCCAAGAGGTTCATTACAATAAGTCGAAAGCGTCTGATGTTTTGGGGATTGATCGTGCAACACTTTATCGCAAGGCCCTGCGATACGGAATTGACCTGAGGGGCAAGTGAATCAGTCGATACTTAGGGATAGGATTTTGCGTGCACTGTCTCTCGATACGCAGTACGCCGAGCGGCTTGAGTTTCTTGGCGGCAAGCCCGCATCGGTGCTCATTTGTTTTGCTTGGTCGACTGGCTCGACGGAGCCTTCGGTTTTAGTTGTGAAGCGAGCTCATACGGGCGGACCTCACAGCGGACAGATGGCGTTTCCGGGAGGCATGAGTGAGCCCCATGAATATGGGTCTGATTCGGGCGTTGTGCAAACAGCCCTGCGTGAGACTGAAGAGGAAGTGGGAATTCTGCAAGGTCAGGTCGAGGTGATAGGTCGATTACCACGGTTAACCACCCTGACTGGGTTTGATGTGACGCCTGTAATTGGAATTCTTATGGATCCAAGCGAAAAAGTAATTCTTAGACTGGACGCTGATGAGATTCAGGAAGCGATTTGGATTCCGTGGAGTGTTCTGACTGCGCCCGGTAGTTATCGGAAAGAGTGGATAACGGTGGAGGAACGTCGTTGCCCGATACACGTGTATCAGGTGGGACCCCATCGAATTTGGGGCGCAACAGGCTCAATGATTAAGAACTTGCTCGATCGATGGGACTCTTTGAGTTAAATTGAGATCATGAGAAAAGCGACCCTTGCGGCATCGATTCTAAGTCTAGTTTTGTCCTCGTTTGCTTTCGCGGCAAACACACCCACACTCGTTCCAGTAGAAGACTGGAAGGGAGGGGCAGATTCGGCTGCGGTTCATTTAGGCGGATTAGTTGGACTGGGTATTCTCGATTCGCAGGCCGGACTGACTTTAATGGGCACGGCGAGTAAGAAAATCATTCCGCGTGGTTTTATTTCCGATATCAACGATTCGGTTTCGATCGAAGCGCAAGCCGGGCCACTTTGGACCCAAAGTACGATGGTCTTTCATTATAGTTTTCACATAAGATGGGATTTTCAAAAAGACGCAAAATGGACACTCTATGCTTTGGCGGGTTTAGCGGGTGACGTTACGGGTTCTAGTCTGGGAAACCGCTTCATCCTGCTTCCTCGATTTGGGATTGGAAGCTTTTATCGGTGGAGCGATCATCTTCTACTTCGCGGAGAGTGGAGTCGTGAGTTGATGGCAGTGGGTGTGAGTATTCCGTTTTAAGTCTTATTCTTGAAATGCGAGCCATGCTCCGCCGATTATGCCTGATTGATTGTGCAACGACGAAACGACTAGTTTGGGCATTAGATCTACGCCTTTTCGCCTTCGTTTTAAGAGTTCTTTGAGTCGAAGTTCGGCCTTATTTAAGAAAAGATCGCTTGCACCTGCGAAACTACCGGCGAAAATGATAACCTCCGGACAGTAGATTACTGCATAATTATGTAAGGCGATGGCTAACATTTCTGCATATTCATCGAATGCCCGTAACGCCTTCTTGTTCCCGTTACGGGCCAGATCGGCGATTTCCTTAGCATCCATTTCCGGGCGGCCGAATTGTATTGAAACGCGTCGTCCAAAGTTTCTTCCCGAGAGATAGGCTTCCGCGCAGCCGTAATTTCCGCAGCCACACTTCGCGGTACGATCGTGCGCCTGAAGAATGAGGTGACCTGCTTCGGGATGCAGGTGCTGACCGGCTCGTACGAGTTCGCCATTGGCCAGAATGCCTGTGCCCAGTCCTGTACCCAGCGTCAGAATCATGGCATTCTGAACACGCTTTGCCTTTCCCACCCAATGTTCTGCGATCATGGCAGCTGCGGCGTCGTTATCCATTACGACGGGGAGGGCTAGTTGTTTTTTCAAGAGGCTAGCCAGGGGCGTAACGCCCCATGGCCCATCTGGCCCAGCAAAGTTGGTCGGATCCAAAAGGACGCCTTTTTTTGGATCTAGCGGCCCCGCAGAAGCAATTCCAACCCTCTGAATGAGGGGATAGCTTTCGAGAAGTGTCCTTCCCATTCGCACGAGCTGTCGAATCACCGCTGCTTTTCCCTCGTGGATCACCACAGGTTCGCGCAGTTCCTTCAATACTCTTCCGCGAGAGTTCACGACCCCGACGGCAACCTTTGTTCCGCCCAGGTCATAGGCAAGAACCTGCTGTGAACGGGTAGACTTTGAGGCGTTGTTTTTTTGACGCTGGGAAATTTTTCGTCGGGCTTTCTGTGACATCACTCTGGGTGTTAACATATTTCTCATATGGAAAACAGACGACTCTCAATTCTGAATGCCCAACCTCCCGGTAGACCCAGCCGTCCTTCTCGAATTTCGACGGTGTTC
>CANJNU010000043.1 GCA_947475645.1 Bacteriovoracaceae bacterium
AATAGTTGTGCGCGCTTCAACCGAAGTTGGGCAATTTCCAAAACGAGCGGCCGATTATCGGTATCACCGCTGGTAGCCCGTGTTTGATAGGCGCGCCACAAATGCTCGCGCAGCTCGCGCTTCTCGGCGAAACGCATCCACGGCATAAAGCTAGGGGCATCTAACGTAACTCGCCATTGACCCGGCTTTCCTTTTTCGTTCGCGGCTTCGGCGGCTGCTTCGATTGCCATGGCAGGCAACCCCTTTAAGTCGTTCGAATCGGTAATCCACAGTTCAAAAGCCTGCGTCGATTTTAAAACGTTGTCTCCGTAAAGCTGTTTTATTACCGCCAATTTTTTGTCGATTTCGCGCAACCTCATTTTCTGTTCGTCGTTTAAAAGTGCGCCGTTACGCGTAAAACCTTTGTAGGTTTGTTCAAGCAACTTGAGCTGCTCACGGGTCAGGTGTTGTAAATCGGGCGTCGCTTGCGCTTGGTCGTGCACGGCTTTAACTGCGCGGAAAAGATGAGAGTCGAGATGAATGTCATTCGAGAATTCTGCCAACTTCGGCATCACTACTTTTGCAAGATCTTGCAAAACAGCATCAGTATGAGCGTGCAAAAGATTCGAAAAAACCCCTGAAACTTGATCGAGCTCATCGCTGCAACAGTCGAGTGCCTCGATCGTATTTTCGAACGTAAAGCCTTCAGTGCGTTGCTGAATTATCGCAATGCGCCCCCGTGCGCGATTCAATGCCTCGTCGAGAGCATCGCCGAATTCTTCGTTTTTGATTCGGTCAAACTGAAGTGCGCCAAATTCGAGTGTGGAAGGTTCCATAAGTGTATGGGTATTCATGACTTCACTCTAGGCAAAATTGAGGTGCACTGCTACCCTAAAGACGAGGAAGAAGCCGCATGGCCAAGAAAAAATCGACGTCCGCACTGCCCACCGAGCTTCACCCCACCCACAAAACCAGTTCGGGGCAAACCCCTCGTAACGCTCGAATTATTTACGACGTAATCTATGGGTTCGTTCCGATTACCGAGTGGGAAGAGAAGATCATTAATAGTCCATTTTTCCAGCGGCTTCGGTGGCTTAAGCAGCTGGGCTTTGCGAATTACATCTTCCCAGGAGCCGAACATAATCGTTTTGCTCATGTGATTGGCGTAATGCATTCGATGGACCAAATGCTGCGTGCCCTCGGCCTGGCTGTCTCGGATAGCGAGCTCTTCGACCCCAGAGCAAAGAATCCAGCCGCTATGCTCCATAAAAGCCTTAGAATCGCTGCACTTCTTCATGACATTGGCACGTTTCCATTTAGCCACGCGATTGAATACGCCTACATCGCCCACGGCAATGATACGCGACGCGTGCACTCGCATGACGTACCGAAAGATCTACCCAATTCACACGAACACCTGGGCTCGTACATTATTAAGAATACGCGCTATGACAGTGGCCTTACCCAAATTTTAGAGCACTACGGTTTTGACGTGCACATGATCTCAAAAATTATCAAGGGTGAGTCGCCCTATCTCATTGCTAATCAGCTGATGCATTCCGATCTGGATGCCGATCGGATGGATTACTTGTTGCGCGACGCTCACTACACAGGAATTAAGTACGGCCAATTCGATCGCGACTACATTCTTGCTAATCTCGTAACGTTCGATGCCGGCCAAGGCCAACTGGGCTTTGGTGTGCGCGACAATGCGATTCACGCCGTCGAGGATTTTCTTATTGCGCGATTTGGCTGGTACTCACAAATTGTCAAAAACCAGGGTGCTGCGAAGTTCGACGTCATTTCAACCCATTTGGCCCAGGCATTTCTTAATCACGATTTAATTCATCAGTTCCATGATCTACTTACGATGATTAACGAGCGCGACGAGCGCTTTTTTTGGTGGAATGACGTTTACTTCATGACCCGCTGTCAGGAAGTTCGGCATCAGAAGTTAATCAAGGACCCGAAAATTTCAGAACTCACTGAGATGCTTCTTTTTAGGAAGCCCCCAAAAACCGTTCATCATCCACTTTTTGAGCATCGACTTTTGCCCGCAGACAGTTCCGAGAAAATTAGACTGATTCACCAGATTGAGGAAAAGGTAAAAGAATTTGAACAGATCTTTGAGAAACATGGAACCGGACGCGAATGGATCTTGGCGGATATTCCCAAAAAGGACGTAATTTTTACTCATAGCCTGCAAAGCGTAATTAAACGAAGAACCCAAGACGTTCTTTATCGCGAGCCAGAGCCTCTTAAAGTAGTCAGTCGCGATGGCCAGCCGTCTCTTCTGGTTGAGCGCGATAATATTTTAATGAAGCACCTATCGAGCTTGATTAATTTCGTGCCCAGCGTTTATGCAAACGATTCGGCAATTCAGCTTTTAAAGTCCAGAAACCTACTCTAGCGTCCGAATATCGGGCGTATTGAGCTAAAAATAGGGCGTTTTATTGGCATAGAACCTGCTCAGTGGGTCGATATGAAACATCGACTTGCAGCGCCCCTTCTGGGTGACCCCATGCCTCGGCTTCAATGGATTGAGGTTGCAAGCTCTCTGCAGCTTCCCAATCTTCATATTATCGGACTACCCTCGCCAGAAATTTCGGAAGCTCGCGATCGAATTCGAGCTGCGATCGAATCGAGTGATCTAGAGTTTCCAAAACGACGAGTGGTTGTGAATCTATCTCCGGCCAATATCAAGAAGAAGGGCACATCGTCTGACCTTGCAATGGCTCTGGGAATTCTCTGGGACAGCCAAAACGATCACTCCGATCTCTCACACTCTTTTGTTGCATCTGGGGAATTGGGACTGAACGGCAATGTGAAGGCCGCTGCCCAGCTTACACGCCTTCTTTTCGCTGCTTGGGCCGAGCAAATTCCCTATGTGATGGTATCCGAAGACGAGCACCCTCATGCACTGGCAAAGCTTCAATGGCTGCGACAGGCCCGTTCGTTCAGTCATCCACCGCCTCAGATTTTGGGTGCAGCCACCCTCAAGGAAGCATGGGCACTTTTTAAGGACACGCAGGGAGGAAAAAAATACAAAGTCGAAATCGAATTGCCCTCTGAAAATTCGCAAGTTCCGAACGAACCCCCGATCGCAATCGACACTTCAGAACTGATGCCCCTGCAACCCTATCTGCAAAGAATTCTAGGCATAGCCGCAGCCGGATCGCATCACCTTCTTTTGTTGGGGCCAAAGGGAGTAGGAAAAACCCACGCACTCGAATGGCTGGCGCGAATTCAGCCGTCGCCTTCTCCTCAGATTTTTATTCAGCAGGCCCTTCTGGACGAGATGAGATCGGGCGAGACCAGTGCATCCCCCTCGATTCATGGCCGAGTTCCAGTCAGGCGCGCGCCTCCCCAAATCAAGCCCGCAGCCCTGATCGGATCGCTTCAAGGCGGCCTGATTCGACCCGGCGAACTTTCGCTTGCACACGGTGGCCTACTTATTGCCGACGAATTCCCAGAATGGCATCGCGATGCGCGCGAAGCCCTTCGAGAGCCCATGGAAAGAGGGAAGACCACCCTCAGTCGCGCAGCCGGAAGAGTCGAATTGAACGCTGAGTTCCTTTTCGCTGCGACCGGAAATCTTTGCCCCTGTGGTGGATGGCCCGCTGAGATTCCTAAGCAACCTGAAGCAAAGGTTCCGCCCTGTCGATGCACGCCTGCGGCACGCACCCATTACTTGTCACGAATCTCGGGCCCGATTCTCGATCGAATCGACGTTTGTGCACTGATTACGGGTACGCCTACCTCAAAAAATCAGAGTTTGAACTTCGACACGTTGAGAGAGAAAACCTTAAAAACGCGACTTAAATTGATTAAAAACTGGGGAAACCCGCCTCAGAAATTGGTCGGATCCGAACTCGAGAGACTCATTCAACAGAACGGCTGTTGGAATCGTGAACTGGAGAATTTGAATTACGCAAGCAAACGGGCGCGCCACAAAACCCTGAAGGTTGCACTTACCCTAGCCGCCTGGGATGGAGGCGAAGCACCCACGGATGCCCACTGGATGGAAGCCCATCTTTTCAGAGCCGATCGTTTTCTCAATCTTTAATGGGCGTGATGCGCGGGTTTTCTCTCTTCTGGGCACTCCTTATTCTGAGCTGGGTAGGGTTGCCTCACACCCTCGCCCACGCCGAATGTCTGGCGTTCAAACCCGTGCAACGCAAAGGTTCACAGTCCTGCTGGGTAAAAAGTGGCTCTTTTTGCCTGTCTCAAGCTCTTTGGCAAGAAGTCATTCAGCGAGACGTGCGCCCCTGCGGAGAATGGGTCGGAAACTGGAAACATTTTTCACCCCCAGAAAACTCAGTACCTCTTCAACCCAAAATACACGTTGCACGCTTTCAGGTTCAATCAGTTGCTTGGAGCACATCAGCAACACCGTTTACCGACTGGATTTGGCGCCATTTTCTAGGCCCCCTCGAGCGTACTCGAGAGAAAATCGATTTTCATGCACATCGATACGACTCGACTGGCGTGTTTACACTGCTTCTCACAGGAAGCACGCATCCCGATCAACCGACCGATCTTTTGCATACACTGGGATTTATTCATGTTCTCTTTGCTTCAGGAATTCACCTCTATGCGATTGCAAGACTTTGGGGAGGTGCAGTTCTATTCTGGGGCGAGCGTTCGTGCTCTTCATTCGCTGTAGTGCGTACGCTTTATGGCTTCATCACTTCCTTTACCTGGATAGCCGCTTGGCTTCTCAGCGGTGCGCGCGCAGGACTTCTTCGTCCGTGGTTAGTTCTTCTCGCCAAAAGTGTTGCTCGCAGGTGCGGTTTTCGCTTTCGGGGATTCTCTCCCCTTTTAATCTCGCTTGGAATCGAAGTTGGGGTGGGCCTGCTTCGCGGCGATTTACATTGGCACTCGGGCCGATGGATCTATGCCCTGGCCGTGGGCGGCGGGTTACTTGTAAAAAGCCACTGGCAGGCTGCGGTTGCATCGTGGGTGTTTGCAGCCATCTGGGAAGCCTTTCTTCATGGAACGGTATCCTGGCTAACCCCCCTTCTTAGTCTTAGCACAGCCGGGTTTTTCTCTGGGGTGTGCTATCCGCTGGGACTCGCGGCTTGGGCCATGGGCGCGTTTCATTTCGATGGAGTCGAAGCGCAACTTCTTCGCGCAGGCGCTCTGGCGGCACAGTTCGTTATTACGTTGCTGGTTTGGGTTTGTAAAAAGTTATTCACTTTATGGATTGTTCCCTGGCCTGTACTTATTCTGGGTGCCGCCCTGTCAGGGTGCCTACTTTTTTTTCGACCCCGAAGACGAATTCAAGCAGCCGGATTTTTACTGTTGCTTCGATGGGCCGTCTCGATCGCAACCGCTTCGCCTCATGAAGCCCCGCCAGCCGCAAGGTTAGTACAGCAGCTCGACGTCGGCCAAGGCGACTCGGCATTGGTTTTGGAATCGCGCGTCGGCCTAATCGATACAGGCGCCGAGAGCGCACTGAGCCGCACCCAATGGATCGAAGTATTTGCGCACGCTGGGGCGAATCGTTTAGACTGGATCGCACTGACCCACCTCGACGCCGATCACTCAGGCGGAGTTTTGCGACTCGCAAGTCTGCTTCCGATTCGTTGCGTTGCCACGTCACAAGCCGAGATCGATACCCCGCGTGGTCAAAAGCTCAGCCAAGCTCTGGCCCTTCGGGGCGTGCGCCTGACTTCGTTAGAAAGCCGGTGCATTCCCTACCCCACTCAAGAAGCTCAGCCCCCAGGCCTTCACCCACGCCGAATCAAGAAACATCAGGCCAACGAGAATATGAGCGCCGTATTTGTTCCACTGCGCGCGGGTGGATTTTATCTCTCCACGGGCGATGCCGACCAAGCCACCGAACACCGACTTTTGCCTTGGATTCGCGAACAAATTCAACGAGCAGAACTGCTCAATGCTCCCCGCATTTTGAAATTGGGACACCACGGCTCAAAAACTTCGAGCTCGGTCGAATTTTTGCGCGCCATCAACCCCACCGAGGTGTGGGTATCGGCAGGGGTGGGTAACCGTTATCATCATCCCTCTTCGGAGGTGCTTGAACGCGTCGATCGACTTCGCTTGCACGTGCGGCGCACCGACCAAGAAGGTGCGATTACAGTAATAAGCGCCCGCCATCCACAACAAATACATCTCCCGTAACCCACGCTGCATTTTCGCCTAAGAAAAAGGAAATAGGACCCGCCACGTCGTCGGGCTCGCCCACGCGCCCCAGCGGAAAAGTAGCTCCGCGCTTTGCGTAGAACTCTTCGGCTTCGGACTGACTGCGATGATAAGCGTCGTGCAACGGCGTACGCACAATACCGGGACAAACGCAGTTTACCGTAATATTGTCTTTTCCAAGCTCTTTTGCAGCCGTTTTAGTAAGCTGAATCATGGCTGCTTTTGAAACCGAATAGGCCAGTGCAAAGTGGTTTGGCAAAAGGCCTGCAGTCGAAGAAACATTCACAATACGGCCGCCCTCGGAATTTTTAGACATGTACTCAACCACAGATTGAATTAACAAAAAAGGCGCCTTCAAATTCACGGTCATGGCCTCGTCCCACTGTTCTTCTGTGGTGCTGACCACGCCACCAAAGGGGTACACACCCGCATTGTTCACTAACCCGTAAATGCCTTTGTGTTGACTGGCCACTTTGTCAACGGCTCGGCGAATTTCTGATGTTTTGCGAAGATCGCACGGCAACACCGAAAGAGTTTCGCTGGCTCCGCCCAATTTGTGGGCCGCTTCTTCGAGCTTCGGCTTTTCACGCCCTAACAGCGCCACCCGGTACTTGCCGGTGCGCAAAAGATGTTGAGCCGTAGCGAAGCCAATGCCGCTTCCGCCTCCCGTAATCAGTACGGTTTTGAGTTGCTGCTGGGTCTTATCATTCACAAAGTTTTGGCTAGGGGTCATGCACCGATTGTGCATCAAACCTGGTAGTTATTCCTCAATTATTTCGCATCACTGTGTCGTAATCGACCCATCAAGAAAGAACGCCCTCCTTTTTGACTTAGCGCTCTCCTTAATACTATACTAATTGAGTAGGTCTTTAGAAAATCGTTCGCCACACCGAAAAGTCGGATGATGGCTCTATTCCTACGGGGAGGACAATTGAAGTTGGTGTGCGCGGCTTTACTGCTTTCACTCGGCGCGGGATGCGCCATTTTTTCAGGAAAAACGAGCGCGGTCTTGGTGA
>CANJNU010000044.1 GCA_947475645.1 Bacteriovoracaceae bacterium
CCTTGAATTTGTATCCATTTTGTAGAGAAGCGATCCATCGAGGTTATGAGTTTTGCGAGGCGAAGCTTCTTTAAATCGACGTCAAGACGTTCCTGCGTAGTTGAGTCAAGCTCGAACAAAGGATCCAAATTTGAAGTAGTTGCGTAGAACGCTGCTCCCATCGATCCAATGGTTTTCTTGTAAAGCGTAAAAGTGATTTTATGGCCACCATTCAAAGTGAGGCTCAGTACCTTTTTTGCGCCATGAAGGGCGCGTTGAGCTTGGGTGTCGTTCTTGGATTCGGCAGCAAAAGATTTTCCACTCAGAAAGGTTGCAGCTGTAAGAAGACTCTCAATATTCTCTAAGTCGCCAGGAAAGGTTTCGCCTGATCGACTTCGGAGATTCCAATTTCCCTCTATTCTCTCGCCCTGAATGTCGGTTTTGGAACTGGTGAGTTGGAAGTCAGTGACATCATGAGTGGAGAGTGTAAAAAGCCTCTTGTCACGCCAGTGTGTAACGCCCTGACTTAATTGTGTGCTAAAGTAATTGGGAATGAGAAAGATATGGTTCTCGTCCTGATCGAGAAGCGCAAACGTGGCGTCGTTCATCGGGTGTGCGATTCCAAGATAAAGAGTGTGTTTGCCGCTCTCGGAAGCCACTTCCACGCGCTTGGCTTCCCCTTTCGAGCGCGAGGCTGAATCGAGTCCATATTCTTTTAATAGCGCGTCACGCTTTTCGGCTGATTCATCTTTGAGGTCGATGACCTCGTTGGAGGAAAGCTGATTGAGCGTTGAAACTAATGAGTTCAGCGCGGTGTCGTCGGCTTTAAATTTCTTTGGCTCGGTGATTTCCCATTTCGAGGGATCACCCGGTTTGCAAAGTTTTCCGGACGAGTCGTTGCACCGAAATTTAAAGGGAGGGTGGCTTCCATCCGCAATTATAATTTGAAGTAACCGAGTGCCCTTCAGGTGAAAGACTTTCTTGCTTTGGTCTTCCTTCCTCTCAGCCTCGGGGGTGTGTTTATATTCAAGCCAGTAGGCCGTTGTACCTAGTGCTAACAGCAAACCAGCCAGGGCCGCTTGTTTATTCCAGCTCACTTGAGTCGTTGCCACTTTCATTAGAGTTTCTTTCTACGAATCCAGATGACGATGCCCGCGATCGAAGTGAGAAGAGGAATAAATATAACAGTCGTAAGGAAGATTACTGCTCCTTGTTTCTGGCTGAGTTGGATCTTGCTCTTTTCGTCGTCTTTACTGCGAATCGAGATAAGAGTTTCATCTTCCATCAGCCAAGATACCGCATTCATAAAGAGGTCGATATTTCCACCAAAACGCTGGTAGTTATTGCTCATAAAGAGCGACGACCCAAATACAACCAGGCGCGTATTTCGAGGTGCCTTCGCGTTCTTTAACTTACCGTCGATTGCCATACTTACCGTAATGGGGCCGCCGCGATCCTTCCCTGGCGTAAAGGTAGCCGTACCTGACGACAAGGTTCTAAGATCCGAAACAACCCAGCTTTTGGGTGTGGTTTGTCCTAGCCAAATCGGAGTAATACCGGCCGCTAGATTTCCTGCGGCATCGACCGGGCGGGCAAAGGGAATGTAGCAGTTTCCTTGGAAGTCCTTGGTGATTGCCTGTTCACGATTAAAGTTGGCGAGCATAGGTACAGATGCATCGACTCCCATCATTCTCGAAAGAGGATCGACAATCAGTTCATTACTTACACGAATATTCCATTCGCCTAGCAGTGAGTTAAGCTCGGGCGCAAATTCTGCACCCTTTACGTTCAAATCTAAAGCAATCACAGCGCGGCCACCATTGGCCAGAAAATCGCGTACAATTTTTAGTTCGGGCTCGAAAAAGGATTTCTGCGGACCCAAGATAGCAAGGGCAGTACAAACGTCTCGTATCTTTCTCTCTTGAGCTAGATCAATCTCTTTAAGCTCATAGGCTTGATCACTCAGTGCCTTTTTTGCAGTTTGAGCGCCTTCGGCATCTGCACCCGAGAAGTTTCGCTCGCCGTGTCCGACGACCGTGCAGAGGGTGGGGGCTTTATCCTTTAATACCTTAATGAGAGCGTTTGTAAGCTTCTCTTCTGTGGGTTCCTCGACACGAGCTTCTCTCCCTTCGGTGAGAATTTGGAGCGTGTTGAAGTGTTTGATTCCGGCTTGACGAGCTCGAGTGGGCTCGCGATCGGGATCGACATACTCAACCTCGAATTTAGGATTGAGCGATCGATAGTTGTCCAGCAGGGGGCCGAACTGCATCCGGGCCTGACCTTTTGCAAAAAAGATAGTTTTGACTGGCTTTTGGAGGCCTTTGACCAGCTTGATGGTTTGGTCTGAGAAAGTGTGGCGTTTATTTTGAGTGAGATCGATTTTTTGGGGATGTTTTGAACTCAAAAAATTAAGGATGCCGACTAGGCAAAGCACCAAAGCAACAGTGGTAATTGAATTGAGGCTGTAAGCAGCTGATCGGCCCTTAAGTTTTTGAAGATTAAGGCGAATCAGAGCCAGGAGGCAGGCCGTTAAAGGAACGCCAATGAGAAGACTTAGCCAAAGGATTTCAGGATAAACCGCAAGCACGATAAGCAGCGCAAGGCTGAATCCCAGCAGGGAGGTCCAAAGAAAAAAACTGGTTTTTTCGGGTGAGTTGAAGGGTTTCATTGTTTATCTCCAGCGAAAGGAATCCAGAACGCGATGAGTGAGGAACAGGCCGATTCCGATGAATGAAAGGTAGAAGAGTACGTCGGCGGAATTGATCAGGCCCTGGCTAAAATTATTGTAGTGATTGATGAGTGATAAATAGTTAAAAACTTCGCTCCACACTGGGCCAGCAGCTTGACTTGCCCAATTAATCAGCCAAAAGAACAGACCCGATGCAAAAGTAAGAGCCCCTGCTACGATTTGATTTTCGGTGGCCGACGAGAACAAGATTCCGAGCGACAAATAGCAAGAGGAGAGTAGAAGCGTTCCTAAGTAGCTTCCCACGATCGGCCCGATATCCGGGTTTCCTGCCGAGAAAAGTACAATGGGATAGATTAAAGTGAGCGCTAGCATGACGCCAACTAAGGCGAAGGACGAGAGAAATTTACCAAAAATAATTTCGGTAAGCGTGATGGGGGCAGTCATAAGAAGCTGGAGAGTGCTTTGTTTTCGTTCCTCAGCAAAAAGTCGCATAGTAATGAAGGGAACTAAGAAAAGGAAAATGACATTCATGTTTCCATAAACCGGACGAATAATTCCGTCCGTGATGCTCATCATTTTTCCGGCATTGAACTGGTTGTGTTGAAGATTTTGAAGGTTGAATTGCGAGAGATTCCAGAAGAACATCCAACCCATAATTCCCATAAATCCGGCAATAATAATGTAGGCGATGGGTGAAGTGAAGTACGCGCGAAAGTCCCTTCGCGCAATCGTCCAAATGTTTCTCATCACTTATACTCCTGTTCCTGAGGTTGAGGGGGTTTCGACGGTAGTGAGTTGCAGGAAAATCTCTTCCAGGCTTAACTTCTCGGAGGTGAACTCGAGTACACCCATGCCGTTTTTAACGGCAGCCTCGAGAAGTTGAGGGCGAAGCTCGCCCGTGGATTCAGAAAGCTCGATCGAGATTCGCTGCTCATGGATTGAAACTGCCTTGACGCCGGGTAAGTGTCTAAACGCCTCAATGCCAGCCAAGATTGGCTTCTGTACCGTCATTAAATAAGTAGAGCCCTTATTGATTCTACGGGTGAGCTGTTCAATCGTATCGGTTGCAACGATTTGTCCTTGATTGATCACAATAATGCGTTGGCAGGTGGCAGTCACCTCTGGGAGAATGTGTGAGCTGAGGATGATGGTGTGCTCGCCGCCAAGTCCTTTGATCAGTTGGCGAATTTCGATGATCTGCTTGGGGTCGAGGCCCACGCTCGCTTCGTCGAGAATGAGAACTTTTGGATCGTGAACTAAAGCTTGGGCCAAACCCACACGTTGTCTATAGCCTTTGGAGAGATTTCCGATGAGTCGATTCCGAACGTCTCCGAGCGCGGTTTTTTCGAGCGCATTACTTACGGCTTTTTTCAGTTGAGAGCGCTCAACTCCATGAATCTCTGCAGCGAATTCTAGATAGTCGGTAACCGACATTTCAAGATAAAGCGGAGGAGTCTCGGGAAGGAATCCTACATTTCTTTTTACTTCGATGGGATTCTCGAACACATCAAATCCAGCGATCTTTGCCGTACCGCTAGAGGCAGGCATCAATCCGGTTAGGATTTTCATGGTGGTCGATTTACCTGCCCCGTTTGGACCAAGGAATCCGACGATCTCTCCCGCTTTGACTTCAAAGTTTAAGTCGTTGATCGCTGTTCTGGGGCCATAAATTTTGGTTAGATGAGAAACTTGGATCATGTGATGACCTCACCTTTCGAGGTGGAAATGTTTGGTTCCACATCATTCTGAAAAATGAGGCTAACGTCAAGATCCTACTCAGTTTTTTTTTGAGCTATTGTTTTCCAAATTTCTCAAAATTTTGAACTAAAGTGTCGAGGCGCTTCACCACTGCCTCGACCGTTTTATCGAGAGGGGCGGTCAGTGCAAAGCCTGCGGCGTAGTCGTGACCACCACCGCCGAGCTCCATTGCAACGCGGTTGACCACGATTTTACCTTTCGAGCGCATCGATACCCGAATTTGTTGGTCATCTTCTTCTCGAAAGAAGCAAACCACCTCGGCGTCCTTCAGGAGAAGAAGAAGGTTCATGAATGACTGCGTGTCATCGGAGGAGGCTTGGTGCTTTTTTCGAAGCTCCAGACTCATCTCAAGCCACGCGACTTTTCCGCCTGAAGTAATTTTGACGTTCTGAAGCATGTTACCCAACAGTTGAAGGTGTCCGAGCTCTTTCGATGAATAGATCGACTGATAAACCTCTTCTGGGTTGACTCCAAGCTGAATCATTTCAGCCGCAATTTGATGGGCTTCGGGGGTGGTTCGCGCATAACGAAAACTATTGGTATCGGTCATGACTGAAACGTACAGGCCGGTGGCAACATCCTTATTTAGCTTGGCGAGATTCAATTCTCCAAAAAGATGATGAAGGAGTTCTCCGATACTGCTGGCCGAGGTATCGCATACAACCGAGGCATGAGGTGGATAGGCAATGGCCTCGCTTCCGATAATCTCGGGGTGATGATCTAGAAAAACAATTTTGCGGGTTCTCAGGGAGAGCTCGCCCCACAATTTTCCCAGGCGGCGGGGATCGTTTGTGTCGACAATGACCCAGAGGTCGGCCATGTCCCAAAGCTCCACCTCGCCGGGTCCGAGAAGAATAGTGTTTTTGGGGTCAAGAAACCGATAGCGCTTGGGGAGATTATCCGGATTGTAAACCCGGCACGCCTTGCGGGCCCGTTTAAGGTAGTGATAGAGGGCCGCTTCGGCCCCTAAGCCATCGCCATCGGGAAGTTGATGGGTGGAAATGAGCACTCTTTTGGCTTGTTCCAGGGATTCTTTGAAATTTTGAAATTCTGTAGACTGAGCCAGGGATGGCTCTTTATTTTTCGTACTCAAGCTAGGCACCTTCTGTTCCGAAAGATTCAGTATGAAAACCGATTTAGATCCGCTGTACGTGATCTTCGAACAACATCTTTACAACTTCCAAGAGGCGGACGCCGATCGGAAAACGTTTATCGGGAGTGTTGTTTCTGATTATCTCACCTATTTGCGGAAAATGAACATTGTGATTCCAAAATCTTTGGAGCACGCCATCGTTGAAGAATTGGCGGGGCAAGTGAACACAATGCTTGTGAGAAAAATTTACGGTTGTTTGAGTATTGACGAGTATCGTAAAGGCTCAAAACCGACAGTTAAAAAGCGCGCGAAGGCCCGCTACACTAAGCTAGCGAAAGTAAAAATGGCAGTGTCTGCGAAGCCCTTGAAGACACCGAAAGCCGCATAAACGCACAGTCAATTGGGTGACGATTTTTTTCTGGGTTTCCGCTGCCGAGCGGAAACCTGTTTTTTTATGTGACGGATCATCTCTCCGGCTATGTTGAGGCGCGTTGCCTTTTCAATACCTTCGAATCCGGGAGAGCTATTTACTTCGATGATCAATGGACCTTCCTGACTCTCCATGAGATCGACTCCCGCAATCTCCAGGCCTAGAACCTTTGCAGCGCGGATCGCCGCTTGTTGATAGGCAGGAGAGAGTTTAACGAGGCGGCCTTCCCCGCCGCGGTGAATGTTTGAGCGAAATTCACCTTCAGGGGCAGTTCGCATCATGGCGGCGATCACTCGATTACCCACTACGAGGGCACGATAATCTCTTCCGGCTCCTTCTGCGACAAATCGCTGCATCAGGACGTCCTGATTGAGAGAGTGAAGCGTATCGAGTACCGATTTGAGAGAGACAGGGGAGTGAACGAGCATTACGCCTACCCCCTGGGTTCCCTCCAGCACCTTAAGGACGACAGGCATTCCGCCTACGGCATCGACGGCAGCGCGCAGCCCCTTCATGCTGCCAGTAAGCACGGTTGCAGGAACCTTAAGGCCTGCGCTACCGAGAATCTGTAGGCAAGTGAGTTTGTCGCGGGAATTACCGATGGGTTCAGACCCATTCACGGTGTACATCTTCATGAGTTCAAACTGTTTCACCACAGCTAACCCATACGTAGTAATCGAAGCTCCAATACGCGGTAGTACCGCGTTGTAGAGTGGAATGGGCTCTCCTCCGGCTAAAATACGCGTGCGCTTTCCGTCTACAATAACTTGGCACTCCAAGGGATTCAGAATATCCACTTGAACGCGTGCCTTTTTGGCCTCTTGAAGTAGGCGTTGAATGCTGTGAAGGTTCTTGTTTCGAGAGAGGATCGCGATACGCATATCGCTAGATTAACAGGGGATGCATCGTTTTCTTACAAAATCTTCTTTCGTTTGCCGGAAGATAGAATTCCTAACATGTCGCGATATTTTGCGACGGTTCGGCGCGCGATCTCGATATTGTCGGCTTTGAGGATTTCGACAATTTTTTGATCTGAAAGCGGGTTCTTCTGATCTTCTTTCGAAATCATTTGGCGAATTTTCTCTTTAACGGCCTCACTGGCAAGTGAATCGCCCCCATCGGCTGCGTTAATGCTCGAGTTAAAGAAGTATTTCAGCTCAAAGATGCCTACGGGCGTGTGAACAAACTTGTTCG
>CANJNU010000045.1 GCA_947475645.1 Bacteriovoracaceae bacterium
CTGATCGACGGAATTAAGATGATCGCCAAAGCCGTGACGATCGTATGGGTTGCTTACTCGATTTTAAAGAAAGAGATTCTGATGTCTAACCTCGCTTTGGGGTTTGATGTAGAAACACTCTTTGGCTCGTTCGCGTCACTAGCGAAGATGATCTTTGTAAGTCTTATTGGAATTATTGTGGTTTTTGCAGCGATTGATCTCTTCTTCACTCGGCGAGAGTTTGACATGAGCGTGAAGATGACCAAAGAGGAAGCAAAACAGGAGCACCGTCAACGAGAAGGTGATCCTCAAATTAAAGCGCGTATTCGTCAGATTCAGCGAGATGTGGCACGAAAACGCATGATGCAAGCAGTAAAAAAAGCGGATGTCATCATCACAAATCCTACCCACATTGCGATTGCTTTAGTCTATGATAGAACAGCGGGGAGCGCGCCCAAGGTGGTTGCGAAAGGTGCGGATTTGATCGCTCAACAGATTAAAAAAGTTGCAGGCGAAGCGGGTGTGCCCTTAGTCGAAAATGTTCCCTTGGCGAGAACTCTCTACAAAACGGTGAAGGTAAATCAGTTTATTCCCCGTGCCCTCTATCAGGCAGTGGCTGAAGTTCTGGCCTATGTTTACCGTTTGAAGAATCGTGGTTTGTGAAATTTTAAAACTATTTGGAGCTTTTTAGGATGAAAGGCTTTCTCGATCGATTAGCAAGTAATTCAGATCTCATTCTTGCACTGGGACTAGTCAGTATTCTTGGGGTGATGGTCATTCCCATGCCACCCTTCTTTATCGATATCCTGTTGTCTCTGGGTATTGCGGGCTCGATGGTGATGCTATTGATCTCGGTGTACGCTCAGCGTTCGCTCGACTTCAGTGTCTTTCCGTCGATGCTTTTAATCATGACGCTTTTTCGACTGGCGTTGAATGTGGCCACGACTCGGGTCATTCTACTTCATGGTGCAGATCAGGGAACAGCGGCGGCTGGCGAAGTGATTAAATCCTTCGGCGAATTCGTTGTAGGTGGAAACTACGCCGTTGGAATAGTGATTTTTACAATTTTAGTCATTATTAACTTCATGGTTATCACTAAGGGTGCGGGCCGCGTGGCGGAAGTAGCAGCCCGATTTACCTTAGATGCAATGCCTGGTAAGCAAATGGCCATCGATGCCGACCTAAACGCCGGCATTATTAACGAGGAAGTGGCTCGTAATCGTCGGCAAGAGATTGCGCGTGAAGCTGACTTCTACGGGGCCATGGACGGTGCGTCCAAGTTCGTGCGCGGAGATGCCATCGCCGGCATTATGATCGTATTTGTGAATATGGTGGGTGGAATTATCATCGGTACCTTACAACGAGGTATGGAGATTTCCCAGGCTGCCGAGGTATTTACCCTATTGACCATCGGAGACGGCCTAGTATCGCAAATTCCAGCACTGATTATCTCGACGGCCGCCGGTATTATCGTTACTCGTACATCGAATGGCACTAATTTCAGTAGTGAGGTTTCGAGACAGCTTCTTCAAAAGCCGGAGGCTATCGGCGCCGCAGGCGGCATAATGGGCTTCATGGCCCTCATTCCAGGGTTGCCGCATTTCTCCTTCTTGTTGATCGCGACCGGACTTTTTAGTTTGTCGCGCTTCTTAATTAACCGTGACAAGAAAGTCGCGTCCGACGCGGCTCAGCGCGAGAAAACGGATAAGATGAGGCCTTCGCCCGAGAAGCTTGAGAATCTGCTACCGGTCGATCTGTTAGAGCTCGAGGTGGGATATGGCTTAATTAATATTGTCGACGTTGAACAGAACGGCGATCTGCTGGAGCGAATTACCAATATTCGAAAACAATTTGCTCTTGATTTGGGAATTATTATTCCGCCCCTTCGAATTCGCGATAACTTGGAGCTTAAGCCGGGTGACTATCAGGTACTTCTGAAAGGGGTACAGATTGGGCAAGGCAGCTTAATGGTTGGTCATATGCTTGCCATGGATCCAGGCAATGTCTCCGATCCAATTCCTGGGGTTCCGACCAAGGAGCCCGCGTTTGGGCTTGATGCAATTTGGATCGCTCAGAGACAGAAGGAAGAAGCTACGTACGCGGGATATACGGTGGTGGATCTTTCGACCGTGATTGCAACTCACTTAACTGAACTCATTCGTCAAAGTGCGTCAGATCTGTTGGGTCGTCAGGAACTTCAAGTTCTTCTGGATAACTTCAAGCAGACTGCTCCAAAAGTGGTTGAAGACTTACTTAGCCCGCAAATCGGCGTTACCACTTCGACTGTACTTAAGGTGATGAAGAATTTGCTGCGCGAAGGAGTGTCGATACGTGATCTACGCACTATTTTGGAGTCGATCACAGACTCGGCACCTACGCAGAAGGATCCGATGGTGATCACCGAACAGGTTCGCCAAGCATTGGGTCGCACTATAACGAAGAAGTTAATTGGCCCCGACGGCCAACTTCAGCTCATTACGCTCGATCGACAGATTGAGGAAACCATTGCCGGTGGAATTATTCAAACTGATCAAGGCCAGCAGCTGTCGCTTGATCCTGAATTTGTTCGAACCTTCGTGGCGGGTCTGAATCAACAGGCGGCGGAAATGGCTTCGCAGTCGAGTCAAGCGGTGGTGTTGTGCTCGCCGCTGATTCGGTCTCATTTGAAGCAGCTTCTTGATCGATTTGTCCCTAACGTAACAGTCCTTTCGCACAATGAAATTACTCCGCAAGTAAACGTTAAATCCTTTGGAACGGTGAGGTTGTCGTATGCAAGTTAAGAAGTTTGAAGCTCCAACGGTTCAGGAGGCCCTCGAGGTAATTAAGCGCGAATTAGGCCCAGAGGCAATTATTCTGCAGACGCGAAAGATGAAGAAGGCGTTTGGCTTGATGTCGAAGGAGTCGGTCGAGGTTACTGCAGCTGTTTCTGAGCGCTCCATGCAAAAGAAGGGGTATGTGGAGAAGCGTCTGCGCGATAACGATCTTGAGAGCGTGAAGAGACTTCCTGCTACGAAGCAGGGTGACTTAATTGATAAATATGCTGACAAGAAAATCGATGCTGCAATTAGCCTCGAGGCTAGAGCGAGTGCAATGCGCGATCAAGTAACGTTGCAGTCGAAGGGCGCCCCCGCCCAGAGAAAGCTTACTGCTACCCGTTACGCGGACATTACTGAGGACGGAGGAATGAGAAAAGCCCCCGTGGCAGCGGCCCGTGTAGTTGTAACGGCCCCCGCAGTGGTGGCGGCGCCGCCCACTCATCAGGCTCAAACCTTGGCTCGTTTATCGGCTATGGGAATTGCTAGCGAAGTGATGGCACCAGCAGCGGTGGGAATGAGTTTAGAAGAGGAGTTTAGGCACCTGAAGCGCATGCTCGAGGAGGTGAAAACTTCGCAGGAGAAAACAGGGTATTCGGGCGCGGGGGTACTCTCTACCCCGGCTTTGCAAGATGCTTTTGATCAGTTGGTTTTAAGTGGCCTAGACCGTAAGGTGGCTCACTCTTTGGTGAAGAAAGCGTCGTTCGAACTGGGTGACGGCCGTGCCGAGAGTCCCGACGATGTGTTAGACCAAATTGCTGTTGAACTGATGGACAGCACACCCGTAAATTCTATGTTCGAGTCGATGTTTCAGGCACAGGGAAGTGGTCCACGCGTGTTTGCAATCGTGGGGCCCACGGGAGTTGGAAAGACGACTACCTTGGCCAAGTTGGCAAGCGAAGCGGGCTTGAAGCGTGGAATGAAGGTGGGCTTAATTAACCTGGACCAATATAAAATTGGGGCTGGGGATCAGCTCGAAACTTATGCGAAGATTTTAAAAGTGGCGTATCGGTCGGTAGGCACTGCCGAAGAGCTTAATGCCGCCATGATGGACTTTAAGAGTTTGCAGTTAGTTCTAATTGATACAGCAGGGCGTTCTCAGCGCGATCCAAGTGCTCTTCAAAAGTTGCACGATATTCTTTCGGTCGTTCCTCAGTTGGAGACACAACTGGTGCTTGCGGCAACCACTCGCGATGCAGAACTGTATGACCAGGCTCATCGGTTTTCAATGTTCACGCCGTCAGGGGTAATTTTCTCGAAGCTGGATGAGGCCACGACATTTGGAACTATTTACAATGTTGCTAAGAAATCTAGCTTACCACTTTCGTACTTTACGACTGGGCAGCGTGTGCCCGAGGACTTGGAAGTGGCCACGCGTGAGCGCTTAGCGGCTTTGATTATGGATCTGTAATTCGATCAGAACAGTCAGTGTTTTGGCGATAAAAATTCAGAGTAAGTTCGAAACTCCCAGGTGCGATTCGGGCAAACTCTGATACGATTGTGAATAGGTTGTTGGCTGAAGCTTCATGGATGAAGTGGTAATGAGTTCAGCCGATCATTCGATCATTGATAAGGAAAAGGTAGCAACATGAGGTTGAATCCCGGGATCCAAAAGTATCGCGAAGGCTTAAACAAGACCCCAACTCCAACCGAGTCGGTCGATGCCAACGTTGCGATTAAAGCGAAGAGAGCCCCGTCGGAAGTAGATCGGGATCAGCTTGAGAATGCTGTGACGGAGGTTGCTGAGGCAGAGGCGAAGGCCCGTGAAGAAGCTGCGCTTCAGGCAGAGATTGCTGCCGAGCTTGTTGCCGAGTCGGCCCAGACTGATCAATTGGTCAAGCCCGACTATTCTCCGGTAAACAGTACACGCGAGCGCCTTGTACTCGAGTACGCTCCTTTGATTAAGTACATCGCACAGAAGATTGCGGCACGCTTGCCAGCAAATATCGAGTTGGATGATTTGATGAGTTCAGGGGTGATCGGCCTGATTGATGCGATCGCTAAGTACGATGCAAGCCGAGATAATAAATTTAAGACTTATGCGGAGTTTCGCATTCGTGGAGCCATTCTCGACGAATTGCGCGCACAAGATTGGGTACCTCGCTCGGTTCGCGAGAAGGCAAAAGTTCTAGAGCGCTGTTACGCAAAGATTGAGCAAACCAAGGGCCGGCAAGCAACCGACGATGAGGTTTGTAGTGAGTTAGGCGTTTCTCAAGAAGAGTTCCACGATCTGTTGAATCAGGTGCGAAGTGTTTCGCTGCTGTCTTACGACGACCTATCGAGCTTCTCGAAGGCCGACAAGCGCACTCTTCATGGTTTTCATGAAGGGCCGCAGAAGTCTCCTACGCCATACAGTGAAGTCAATGTTGCTGCGGTGAAGCGTCTCATTTCCGAAGCCATCAATGATTTGCCTGAAAAGCAGCGCCTTGTTTTATCGCTCTACTATTATGAAGATCTGAATTTGAAGGAAATCGGACGTGTACTTGATGTTACCGAGTCTCGTGTAAGTCAGTTACATACCCAAGCTATTCTTCGTTTGAAGGGCCGCTTAAAAGGACACTGGGACGAATTCTTAAGTCTGATCGGTTGATTGCATTTCCATCAGGGTAAATTTTAAGCAGCCGCTTGTCCGGGGTGCAGAATGGCCCAGAAGTCTTCATAGTATTTACGGTATTCGTTCTCTTCAGGAATACCTTTAAAGTTCACGCGAATTCCTGCTCGATAATAAAGCGGGTCGTTGGCAATGATGTGCGTGTTCATGTCGTGATGCTGACAGTAAACAACAATTCCATGCACAGTAACGGGTTTGCCCGAACTGATAATCGGGGGCAGCGTAATTGTAACCTCGGTTTCGATTTCGAGGGGCTCCTGAGAGAAGAATGCGAAACCAGCGAGGCTCAGATCATTCATCACTAATCTTCCCGGAATGTGAATGGGTGGAAAGGGTACTTTCGGATCAACCTTGAGGTCGCCGCGCCGGATTTCGAGCATGACCCGGCGAACATGAATGGGTCGCCATGCACGTCCGAGTTTTCTTTTTCTTACGCCCTGTTGGTCTGGGTCACTCATAGTTTTCGGCCGCCTTTCTCTCTCCCTAGTGTGGCACGGCGCATGCTGATAAAAGAAGAGGCATCTTATCAAGTTATCTTGACGAGATGCCTCTTGGAGTGCCGAAATACGTTAAATATGAAGGCTGAGCTTGAGTGCGTACCGTCGATCTTCTAATCGGCCCGGATTGAATGTCATTTCTTCTCCATAAGTATTGAAGTCGAGCTCAAGGAATCGAAGATCGATTCCGAGGCCGCCGGTCCAATATCCCTGATTCAAGCCTGCTCTTAAAGCAACGACCGACCAGTGGGTTTCGGCCCCTAAGTGAACCAGTCGAAAGAAGTTTCCGTATCGATTGTTTCCAAAGTCGGACAATTCAAGTCCAAATAGAGTGTTCTTGAGTTTCCACCATTCGTTCCGGGAGGCCGAGATACCCACGTTCAAAGAACGGGGTTGTTCCGCAGGCTTACAGCCACTTTGGGTGCACGCTAGGGTCACGAGGTGCATACCCAAGTTACTGTAACCTCCACCCAGCAAATTGTTCATGCTTGCAGCTACAGCGAGGCGGAAGGGACTCTCCTTCAAGAGAGGAAGTAGGTACGTGCCTCCTAGATCGAAATCGATCATAGAGCCGTCGGCGGCCGATTGATCGGTCGAGAAGCCGGTCCCTTTCAGGAAGTCGAGAAACGAGAAGCTCTGATTGGTCTGAAAGCGATAGACTAGGTGAGCAGTGGCTCCGACCGAGAGTGATCGATCCTCTAGGAGCTTCCGGCCCACGGTTAACGCGGGACCTACGTCTACCGTAGCTTGCGGTACTAAGGTATAATTCTGTCGCAGGTCTATATCCGCCTGGGTCTGACTCAGTAACGCAAAAGCAATGCCCCAACGGCCTTCGTCTCCGGGTGCGAAGTAGATCGCAGGAAAGGAAGTTTGAAGGCGGAGGTGATTATTTGTCCCCGCTGTACTCGCAACGTTCTTTAAAATATCACCACTTCCTGTGATCTTCGAAAGGGTATTCGAGATATTTCCGCTTCCTTCGAACATGGGGTCGAAAATCGTAAAACGGAATTGAGGGTTGGCCGTAACGCGGGCCGGATTTCCAAAGAAGTTATCTTCGTAAAAACCGGTAGTCGTTCGAAGGCCGCCCATTCCATAAGAACGTGCGCTGCCGAATGGCCTGACGATTTGATCGAGGGCCAAGGCGTCTGTCGAGGCTACCCA
>CANJNU010000046.1 GCA_947475645.1 Bacteriovoracaceae bacterium
AGCATCGATGCTCATGTCGCTGGTCAGAATGCGTGGCATCAGTGCTTGAACCGAAATCGCGTCGGTTAAGCCATATTCAAGCACCACGTAACTGGCGAGTACTTTTACATCAAAGCCCGAATCTTGTTCTTTTCCACCGGTCGTGAATCCCTTTGAACCACTGACATAAGCCACTGGGGTTCTGAAACGTAAAACGCGAGCGGGAAGGGTCATCGCTTCGCCCCAGATCGGGCTATAGCTCTCGGCAGAAAGCAACGAAGATTTCGGCGCTTCAGCCTTCAATTCCTCAGCATATCCGGGCGCACTTACTGTAGCCGCACTTGCTAAGAGTGTAATTCCAAAAAATAAATTTGTTGTTTTTTTCATTCTATCCCCACGTTTTACGATTCGTTTCTCATCGCCGCCTCGAGCGTTCAACCTTTTGACCGGTGCTTACCTACATGAGGCAGAAACATGAAATTTGATACAGCGTCCTAAGAGTATGTTTGAGTTTTTTACAATCCACAACAATTCACACGACGCCGCCTTTATTTTTTTTAAAATCTGATCGATCTGATTGACCTGGAACTTTTTCAAGAGCAGAAATGCTGGATGTCAAAAATTCGCCAATGGATCGGGTCTATCTCCCTCACGCAAATGATCTTCGTTGCTCTGGTTGCGGGCTTTTTCATTGGCGCTTTTGAACCCGGCTGGGTTCCCGCGATCAAACCGTTTCGAGGACTCTTCTTAAATGGCGTAAAGTGCATTATTGCCCCACTGATTCTCTCTACCTTGGTTTCGGGTATCGCAGGAGCGGGCAGCTTCCAGCAGTTGGGATGGATGGGAGTTCGCGCCTTCATCTATTTCGAAGTGGCCACCACTTTGGCTCTCGGGGTGGGCCTTACTGTCGTTAACGTACTGAAGCCAGGCGCAGGAATTACCTTGGCAGGATTGTCTCTCAGTGAATCGGCTCAAAAGGCTGCGCAAACTAAGATGTCGCTTGCAGGCTTTGTTGAACACCTGCTTCCGACCAACCTGGCCGACGCGATTGTACGCGGAGACGTTCTTCAAATCGTCATCTTTGCCACCCTCCTTGGCTTTGCCCTACTCTCGATTGGAGAGAAGGGACGCCCGGTCGTTGCTCTCTGCGAATCGCTCGCCGAAGCGATGTTTAAGTTCACCGGATACATTATGCTTCTGGCACCCCTGGGTGTGGGTGCTGCAATGGCATCGAGTGTGGCTGAACACGGTTGGCAGGTCATTTTCCCTCTCTTGAAATTAGTGGGATCTCTCTATTTCGCACTCGCCCTCTTCGTAGGGTTTTGCCTCCTCCCTCTCTTTCCTCTTCTAGGAATTCCATTTCGACAATTTTTCAGAGAGATTAAGGGCGCCATTATTTTAGCGTTCGCCACTACCTCGAGCGAATCGGCCTACCCGATGGCGATGGAAGCGTTAGAAAGGCTGAAAATTCCCCGCCGCATTACCAGTTTTGTTTTGCCGATGGGATACAGTTTTAATTTGGATGGCTCAACTTTGTACTTAGCGCTTGCCTCGGTATTTGTGGCGCAAGCCGCAGGGGTCGACCTTTCGATCGGAACGCAACTTCTTATGATGCTTACGCTGATGCTCACCACCAAGGGCGTGGCGGCTGTACCGCGAGCATCGATTGTGGTGTTGTCGGGCACGCTGGCCACGTTCGGACTTCCCCTCGAAGGCATAGCCCTGATCTTAGCGGTGGACGAGTTTATGGACATGGCTCGTACAGCCGTGAACCTTTTTGGAAATTGCCTAGCAACAGCCGTAGTGGCTCGCTGGGAAGGTCTAGAGGTCGGCACAAAAGAAGCGTAAAACCACTTCGATTACGGCTTCCTCATTCCCTTCAAGCCTTCATGCCTTGCTGCATCGGGAATACCCCCTGGAACATCCTCGGCCCGAACAACCCCACGAGCCCAAAGAGCCCGCAGCGTTCGTAGCCGAAAATAGGCCTCTAACTGGGCCTGAATTTCGGGCCCCTGATGGGGGCCTTCAAGAATTCCCAGCGCCCGTGCAATGGCTTCGTAAGTACATACCCCTGATTCATGCCGAGTCTCCCGAAGCCCGTATTCGGTCGGAGGGCCGGGCGGTAGGGTGACTCGCTTCAAGGTCGCCCAGGCTTTCTCGCGCGCTACAATCTTCTTCGCTTGGCCCCAAGTGCCGTCGGGAACAATGAGATTCACCGGAGAAAGCCCCTCTCCAAAAAAGAGCACAGTGGCGCCTTCAGAGGGAAAGAGAATCCAGTTCTCGTAATCAGGATGGATGAAGTCTTCTGCTCTAAAGTGCTGGTCTTTTAAACCCCTGACACGAATCTCACTATTCACGAGCGCACGATTCGCTTGGCGGGCGGTATTCGTGCAGAGACAGAGCTCGGATACGGTCATCACTAGGCTAACGCGCGTTTTCGTCGTCAAGCGAGGCAAACTCGCACAGACGCAGAGCGTCTTCCTTAGTTCGCACGCGTCACATCGATCGGCTTTGCGTTGCTCTAATGTCTTTTTGAAAAAACTTCGTGCCATGGGGGCTCCCCTCATACCCTAAAAATAACGCAAGTCTCTACCAAAAGTATGCGGCAATTGGTGAGTTTTGGCGTAGGGTTTGGGCATCATGGCATTCTGGAACCGAATCTTTTCAAACTCTTCCCGTACATCTCACACCCATTCCGCATCGTGCGGACACGATCACGATCACGATCATGCGCACCATGCGAAGACTGCGGCGCCTACTTCGGCGCGCCTCAATCCAACATCGCAAGCGCCGCGCACCTCTGCGGGGCCCGCGGCGTTAGCTCAGGTGAAGAACGTGATCGCTGTAGCGAGCGGAAAAGGCGGCGTCGGAAAATCGACGGTCAGCACCAACTTAGCCATCGCGTTGCGCCACTTGGGGGCAACGGTAGGAATGCTCGACGCCGACGTTTACGGTCCCTCCCAACCCAGCATGCTAGGCGCAACTGAAATGGGAGGCCGCACCACTGCGGATGGAAAACTTCTGCCCGTAGAAATGCATGGAGTGAAGCTCATTTCGATGGGCCTACTCATGGGCGATGATCGCCCTCTCGTGTGGCGCGCGCCCATGGCAATGCAAGCCATCAATCAGTTTTTGGCCAATGTAGAATGGGGCGCACTCGATTACCTCATTATCGACTTACCTCCAGGCACCGGTGACGTGCAGCTCACGATGGCACAGCAGGCTTCGTTGGCGGGTGCTGTTATCGTCACCACTCCACAAGAGGTCGCGCTCGGAATTGCCAAAAAAGGACTTGAGATGTTCCGCCAACTCAACATTCCGATTCTAGGAGTGGTTGAGAACATGAGCGGATTCACCTGCGGCCACTGTGGCCAGGTAACTCCGATTTTTAAAGAGGGGGGCGGATCACTTCTCGCGTCCGACTTAGACGTTCCCTTCTTGGGCGCAATTCCTCTCGATCCGCAGATCATGCAAAGTGGCGAGGATGGTATTCCACTCATCGAACGCGGAACCGGATCAACGGGGGCACAAGTATTCTTACAGATCGCCGCTCGATTCGATCAAGAAGTTCGCAAAGTGAACGCACGCGGTGCCGTTACTGAAGAACCAAAATCGTTTGGACTTACTCCCGATGGAAACATCATGATTCAGTGGGCGAATCAGCCCACCCTGGTTCTCGATGCTTATCGATTACGCCTCAACTGCGGTTGCGCAAATTGCATCGACGAAAACACGGGCAAACGTATTTTAGATCCGGCGAAAGTTCCTCAGAACCTCACCGTGCGAAACGTTCAGGCCGTGGGTCGCTACGCATTGACGTTTGCATTTTCGGATGGGCATTCCACAGGCATCTACCCCTTCAAGAAACTCAAGCAACTCGAAGAGGTGCCTGCGGGCGCCACTTCTGCCAAAGCTCCTGCGTTTGCGAGCACTCAAGCGGCAATCTCGCCCGATCTAATTCGCAAGATTTTAGACGAACAGGTTAATCCAGGAGTAGCCGCTCACGGTGGAAAAATCGAGTTCGTCGAGCTTCGTGGCACAGCAGTCGTTTTGAAGATGTCGGGCGGTTGCCAAGGTTGTAGCTCGGCTCAAGCCACGCTGAAGCAGGGTGTAGAGCGAGCTCTCTTCTCGCAAATCCCAGGTATCACCGAAATCGTCGACGTAACTGACCACTCGTCGGGTAAGAATCCGTTCTTTAAATAACGCACCCAGGCTACCAAAAGGTGTAAGGTACCGCCTTTGCATCGTAATGAAAGATGGCGGGGCGGGAGTTTGCTTTTGAACGGGCAGCAGTACTGATTGACGGGCAGGCTTACTATCAGGCTCTCGAAGAGTCTCTGAAGGGGGCGCGCTCGTCGATTATCATCCTAGGCTGGAACGTAGATACACGCATCTCGCTTAACCCCGAAGCCGAACTTCCCGCCCACCGTGAATCTTTAAAGCAACTCCTGAACCGCTGCCTTGAAAATAATCCCAATCTACACGTTTATGTACTGTGCTGGGATTTTGCGCTCTTTTACTCGGTCGAAGCAAAGCTACTTCCTCTTCATAAGCGGTTTTTTAAGCACCCTCGTGCGCGATTTGCGCTCGATTCAACCCACCCATTCGGAGCCTGTCATCATCAAAAGCTAGTCGTCATCGACAACCATGCGGCCTATACTGGCGGAATCGATCTGTGCGCCAAACGATGGGATACTCCCACCCATCGAACGCGAACATCACGCGGAGCAGAGCAAGCGCCTTATCATGATGTACAAACCGTGGTAGATGGCGAGGCGGCGGCACAATTGGGAGCGCTTGCACGAGAACGTTGGGAAGACGCGACGGGAGAGAAAATTCCCACCCTCCCCACTTCTGCCTCGGCATGGCCTTCATCAGTCACTCCCCACTTCCAAAACTCGAAAGTCATTATTGCTCGTACTCGCCCCCCTCGGGCCTGGCCTTACCCCAAAAATGGGACTCAAGAAATTCTGCAGCTATTTGAGGAGTCGATCCGAACCGCCAACCGATTTATCTACATCGAACAGCAGTACTTCAGTTCTCCTGAAATCTTAAGATTACTCATTAAACAGCTGAAAATAGCCCCTTCTCTAGAAATTCTAATTGTTCTACCTCTTAACCATTTGGGGTTTCTAGAAAAGATTTCGGTAGGATGGGTGAGGCAAAATCTTCTCTTGAAATTGAAAAGACTCTTACGCAGAAATCCAAGCTATCAGAATCGAATTCGAGTCGTAGCCCCACTGAGCAACGGAATACCACTCGCGCTTCATTCGAAAGTAATGATTATCGACGATCATTTTTTAAGAATTGGCACCGCCAACCTCAGTCAGCGATCGATGGGATTAGACACTGAGTGCGATCTTGCGTTTCGAGACCATCCCGATACAATTCGCAGAATTCGAAATACACTCATCGCCGAACACTTTCGCTTCCGTTTTGACATTCTTGAGCGTCTTTTTCGGCTCAAGCAAAATGGCCGAATCTTACCCTTTCTTCGAAGCTCAACTTGCGTCGATCTGCTCAAAGAAACCGAAAACCATCCGATTCGTAATTTCTGTATTCGAAGAATCAACCCTGCGGCCACAGCCTGGGACCCTGGGCTGCCGGCGGAAATTCATCCTTGGCTTCTTGAGAACACTCGGGCGCCACTCGGGCCCCTGCCGCCACTTGGAAATCACACGCTCAGAAATCTAGGGTTTGCGCTCTGTCAGTCATTTTTTAACCGAAGAAAGCCGCGTTCGCTCTGGAAAGAGGGAGTATTCGCGTACTTTCTTCATTCCCAATCGGTTCATCCAGATTCAGTCTTCTACATCATGGCCAAGCGAAATCGAATCGCGCGAGCGGGGCTGCTCAGTTCGACCAGTTACTTTATGTGCCTAGGCTGGAATTACTTAAAAGGAATGCAGAAACCTTCGCCCATTTCTACATCACGCAATCACCTCAGTGGAGCATTCCTCCCCTCTTACATGCTGCTGTCGTCCCAGGCAGAGAGATCGCCGCAACTTGCCGAGAGCGCCGGAAAACAAAGGCTTCCAGTCGAGCAGCTGCTGATGGGCGCCCTGATCGCCCATAGCGTGCGCACATTCACGCTGGCAATTGTACTTTCAAGCCAGGAACGGCTTAGCCTGCCAGGCCGATACACCCTTTGGGGATTACGAATTCTTGCCTATCGCTGGCTTCTCGCTAGAATTCGAGGATCAAGCCGCAGCCTTCCGCTCGAGCTGTCGAAGTTCGATGAGGTCGCCTAGATCGCGAGCGAGAAGAATTCCGACGATCTGTCCAGATTCTTCAACCGGAAGTGCGCCTGCCGCATTCAACTCTTCGAGAACATTTTCTAAGCTCTCCTGACTCGAAATCACTCGGGGCACAGCCTCCATTAAATCTCGTACCGTATATTCAGCCCAAAGCTTGCGAGGAATACGCTTCAAGAAATCGACACTTAAAACCGCACCGTCCCTAAATGTAGCGCTATAGTAGCCCCCCAGCTGCACCGGAAGAATTCGAATTTTGGAACGCATCATTTGCGCGGCAGCGTCAGTAAGAGATTGCTCGGGGTAAAGTGGAGGCGTAACCTCAGTGAGTTCGGCAACCATTACTCCATGTAAGAGCTCTCGTTGCACAATCACGGCTTGCTCTTGGCTCGAGGCCGAGTAAATAAATACCGCAATCAGCATTAGAATTAGATTTCCGCCAATCAGACCGAGCAGGCCCAAGCCCCACGCCATCACTCGACCTAAACGAGTGGCCTTATCCGTGGCCGAAACCCAGTCCATTCGCGACGCGAGAAGTGAACGAAGCACACGGCCCCCATCCAACGGAAAGGCCGGCAACAGATTGAAAATACCCAGTGCCAAATTGAGTCGAGATATCCAATAAAAGAAAAACGAAAG
>CANJNU010000047.1 GCA_947475645.1 Bacteriovoracaceae bacterium
ATTAGCGCCTGGTCCTCTCCCCAAAGCAAAAACATCAGTAATCGTACTGTTTTAAAAAAACTGGTTCAATTCTTCGAGAAGAAATTCAAAAAACAACCGATTCCACGACCTGAGTTTTGGGGAGGGTTTCGCATTCACCCTGAAAAAATGGAGTTTTGGACTGGAAAAGAGCACCGGCTTCACGACCGAATTCTTTACGTAAAAAGAGCCAAAATATGGAAGATTTCTCGACTAGCACCTTAAAACTGACCTTCCGGTAAACTCCAGTGGCGAGAGGCCGGGTCAAAGTGAATTCGATAAATAACTGTGTTTGGAATTCGCACGGGGGAACTTCCAGGCGGACGCAGTTTTTGCATCACTCTACGAATCACACCCCCGTGCGACGAGATTCCAATTTTCTCGCACGGTGTTTTTAAACAAAACTCTTCTAAAGCTGAAAAAACTCTTAATAAAATCGCGTTTCCTGTTTCTCCGTTCGGGTATGAAATATCTGCATCCTGAGGATGATCAGATCTCCACTGGTCAAATAACTGCACACCAAATCGACCTTGAATCTGTTCGTAAGTTAATCCCTGAGCATCCCCCAGATGAGCTTCACGAAGCGCGGCGTCTGTATAAACGATCACTCCTAATTGAGCAGCAACGATCGAAGCGGTTTCGTGTGCACGGTCCAAGTCACTACTAAGAATGACATCCAAACCGCGATAAGGGGGCAGCCCAAACCGTGCTGCGAGCTCACGTGCCTGCCCTCGCCCCTTTTCGTTTAAAGGAATATTAGAATGCCCCTGAAATCGGCCCTCTGCATTCCAATCAGTCTCGCCATGCCGAAATACAAAAAGTTCTTTCAATTCAAACCCCGCTCTCCTGCCCTACTTACATCCTACCTGAGAATTATTCCGCTGCATAATTCATATAGTTCAATTCAAAATAATCTAATTAATTTAGTTATTTCCGTAATATTTTAGTAGATTAACTAATTTATCAATAGTAGTTTTGATAAAAGTAAACTACAATGAACCCATGAACTACACGATCGAGACGGTCGCAAGATTGACGGGCATCTCATCCTTCACGTTGCGCAACTGGGAGAAGCGGTACGACTTCCTGAAGCCCAAGCGAATGGACAATGGCTTTCGTACTTACGACAATAGCCACGTCGAGCTTCTCAAGCGCGTATTCGACCTGGTTCGCTCCGGAGCAAAGATTGGAGCGTTAGCCGACACCATCAAGAAAGGAAGACAGCTCCCTGAAATTCGAATCCCCGAATTCTCATCCGAGATCTTCAACGAGGCCCAAGCACTCTACACAGCCCTTCTGCAATACGATAAACCAAAGGCCGAGCAGCTCCACAACGAACTGATAGCTCGTGTGCACAGTCGTAATATTCTGGATTATCTTTACGCCCCCCTCATTGCAAAAATCGGCAAGAACTGGAACGAAGACTCATCGAATTCAGCGCAAGAATATTTTGCGAGCAGCTTTATACGCTTCAAGCTCATCCGCTACCTTGAGAACCAAGAAGCTCCCTCCTCAGTTCCGACACAACAAATTCTCCTCGCGAGCACTTCAGGAGAGCTTCATGAGCCTGAAGTACTCCTGCTGCTTGCCACCCTAAGAGTTCAGGGATGGAACGCACTCTACTTGGGGTCTGGAATTCCTGCAGATGACTTAGTACGAGCCGCAAACACTTTGCGACCCAGTATCGTTTGTGTCTCATTCAGAGACTCCCACAGCGTACAAATTGCGCTTCCTGCTCTTGTAAGAATTCATACTCGCGTAGCGATCACAGGCTTTGGAGCCCTCACCTACGACAGCGATGACTCACTCTCTCCTCAAATTTCTATTCTTAAAAACTCAGGAAAAGAGATCGAAACCGAACTCTCAGCGCTTCTAGCAGGCTCTAATCAGCCTTGAAAACCTTGAATTCTGTAAAGTCCATCTTGCGGAAGCGCGGGATGATCACTAAACACCGTCTCAACAAAAACATGCATCGCTTCTGGAAAAATCTGAGACAGCGCTACCACGTTGGGCGGTTCATTCTCGAACGAGGCGATCAGTCCGCCGCGAGAACGAATATAGGTTTGTGCATTTACTTTGTGTTCTAAATCAGGAAGCTCTGCTCGAGGCTTCATCAGAAGATGGGTTCGAGGTGTATTCCAGGGAAATAAGTCGCGAACGAGATTTTCGCGGGTTCCGTCGCCCATGCGCGGTTCGTCACGCCCTGTCAGGTAGATTACCTCGGCACCCAGTTCGTGTGCCTTTTGCGTAAATGAAGCCGCCCCTGGATAGGCGTGATCATGCTTCAAGTACTCATTGCTAAAAAAACGGTCAGCCCAGAATAATTTCACTTCGTGTTGAGCCTGCAACACAAGTTCATCGTTCACATCGAGACCGATCGCGCCGAACGTATCGCCGATGGAGTAGCCTACATGCGAAGACTCGGCTTTCAGCAAGGCTTCCCGCACTTTATAAAACTCACGCGCTTGCGCGGTCTCCGACCACTCCAAAAGAATGTGATGGGTTCTAGGACCTACCTCATACAAAGTCGAATCCAAGTCGAGCAACAGAACTGGCCTGATACCCGACTCTGATTGCACTCGCTCATGAGCTCTCTCAATTCGATTTAAAACTTCTGCCAAAACTTCCGAATCTCCCATGGAATGAAACCCGCAAGCAGCGATCCAATCCGCACGCATCAAAGTCTGAGCCGACATCGTAAGCATGCCCCGCGTGTTAGCCGATCTCCCCTCAATACGCAATGGAAACAGTCCAGAAATAAAGGGTCCAGCCTTTGCAAATTTAAGTTGGCTGTGATGAGACATCCTCTACGAAAATCCCATCCGTACGAAATTACGCTCCTTTCTCATAGAGAGCCGTATCTTCATGAGTCAACCCCTCTTGGCCCTCTGCTTCATTCGCCAGCAAGCGGTCTGATTAGCGCTCTTGAACCTCTCATGAAGACTTATGGAGGCCTTTGGATTGCGCACGGCCAAGGCAGCGCCGACCGACACTTTGTAGATGAAAACTCTGAGCTCGACGCGCCCCCGTATCCCGCTGCTCCAAAATACCGGCTTAAACGCGTATGGCTCTCTCCTGAGCAAGAGCGAACCTTCTACTGGGGATTCTCAAATCAAACGCTTTGGCCGCTCTGTCATACTGCGTTCGAGCGCCCCAACTTCAACCCTCTCGACTGGGAGGGCTACCGTACAGTCAATCAACTCTTCACCGACGCCATCCCTTTGGAGTCACTCAACAGCCACTCCACCCTTCTCGTTCAAGATTATCACTTTGCACTCGTCCCCCTCCTTCTCAGGTCTCGGCTACTTAAGCTGGGAATCCCTCGAATTGAACATCCGAGAATCTCACTTTTTTGGCACATTCCATGGCCACATTCCGACCTCTTTCAGCGATGCCCTTGGGCGAGAGAGATCGTTCGAGGAATGAATGCAGCTGATCTGATTGGTTTTCATACTTCAGCGTCGTGCAAGAACTTCAAGGATACCGCCTACGAGATTCTAGGAAGCGAGAGTGAGCAGGGCGCGAAAGTGGCCCCCTTCCCTATGGGAATCGAAACGCCGCCGACACCCCACATTTCTTTGACCGAAAGACACCAACTCAGGCAACACTACGGTGTTCAAACGCAGTACCTGGCTGTAGGGGTAGACCGAATTGACTATACTAAAGGCATTTTTGAACGTTTTCAGGCCGTTGACCGTTTTCTTGAGGTTAATCCAAAATATCGGGGTAATTTTACGCTTCTTCAAATTGGCGCTCCCAGCCGAGGAGAGATTCCACGCTATCAAACGCTCCTTCAAGATCTCCAAACCGAAGCGCGGCGGATCAACGCAAAACATGCAAATCAATCGAATGAAGTTATACTTTTTCGAGCCCAGCATCACGCGCGAAGCGAACTCGAGAAAATCTATGCGATTGCTGATCTCTGTCTTGTAACTTCGCTTCATGACGGGATGAATCTCGTAGCAAAAGAGTACCTCTGGAATCAACCCAAGCCACTTCACTCTTGTCCCGCGGGAGCTCTGGTTCTGTCCAAATACGCTGGAGCCGCTGAGGAACTCACTGAGGCATGGCAAATCAATCCTCATGATATCGAAGAAATAGCCTCAACCATCAAAGATATCCTTCACACACCCGAGCATGAGAGGGCTAGACGCCTTCGTCGATTGCAGCAACAGGTTCTCGACCACAACGCAGACCACTGGGCAAACTCGTTTCTTAGAGCAAGTCGCTCAAACAATGAAAATTCCGCTCGAGCGTCCACCCAGAAAAGCATTGCCGGCTAGCCACTCAAGGTGTCGGCGGATGAGCAATCATGGCAAAAATTTGAATAATTCGCGTTCGATCAGCCACGACATTTGAGTAGTCTGGAAAGTAACGCCACTGTACAAATTCACTCTTAGAGGGTGAATGCCCATAAGCCAAAAGAAAAGTAAATACGGCTTCAAGATCCTTCTCCAAAGTCAGGCAACTTCCGATCTGACAAGTGAGATCTGCTAGGAGTGAACGAAAGAGAGGGAACGCTGCTCTTGCCTCGTATAACCCTAGCGCGCCCGAGCGATCCTTATCGAAACGATCAAACAAGACTTCAACATAATGGGGAAGCATCGAAAAACCATCAGAATCCGCCGAATTCATCCATACGGTTGAGACTCCACTTTTTCTAGCAGAAAGCTCATAGTAATTTTTAAACTCGATTACCGCCTCCGGCTCGAGGCTTTCGAAATAAACAGTAAACTGAGGAAAGTTTTGCAATACCGACTTCAAATTTGTGAAAAGCCATTCACGATAGCAGTCGGGATCGATCGAACGATAACGGTAAATGTCGAACTCTCCGGATTTGCAACCCGAGGCCTGCGCGTCGCTGTGGGTTTTTAGCCCTAAAACTTTAGCCGATATCATCATGCTCATCTCTTGAGTGCCCTCACGAATCGTGAGGTACTCATCGCCGTTTCCTGAAAACGTAAAGAGATTACTTTCTCGAAAGCGGTTCTTGGCAATCGTAGGATCCTGTGGATCGAATATGGCCAGATCTAATGCAATATTTCGGAAGTCAAGAATCAGCTTGCTAAACTCTGGCAAGGTCAGCATCACGTGATCATCATCCTGTTCGCTGAGTGAGTGCAGCGGATCTTCGATATAGCCTCGGCTCACTGCCCTCACAATCGCACTGATCCAATTGAGCTGCGAAAGATTATTAAAAGACTGGGAGTCATCCCAACCTGGACCATCAAACCGAATTTGAATTCCAGACGTTCCAAAATAGGGATGTTCGGAAGCAATTGTTTTTCGTAATCGTGCTGCAGCACTGGCTAACGCCGAAGGCCCCGCAACAAAATAATAGGGCGCTCCCGGAACTCCTGAATATGGTTTTAGCCATGCTCGCTCCTCTAAACGCGAAATAGGATAAGAAAGGAGCAATGAACTTTTTTGTAAAGAATGGAGAGGATCTACAGATTTGTTCGACTCACCGCCCACTCGAAGCCCTTGACGCAAGGAAGCCCGAAAGAGAGCTTCTAAATACCTCTGCCCTTCTGACCAATTTTCTAAGAGACGCCAAGTTCTGAGTAAAGCCGAGTGAGTCAGCCCGACTGCGTCTCGCCCCGTGTTACTCTTCTGATCGCCTCCAAACACTCTACAAATCAAAATTCGGAGCCCCTCTTTTAGATGTGCGCCACTCACCACGCCCCTGCCCTGTATATCTAGGCCTTGCGGTAATGCCGCATCAATAAGGCTGTCGAACTCGGCGAAGGCCACGAGTTGACCGGGATGGCGTTTAACAGCCAAGTCCATCAATACGAAAAATTCATTCGAAAGGAGTAAAAACCGCTCGCGACCAGGCGATTGCAGGATCGATACATCTGAAGCAACCCACTGCTGAACTCGCACGATCCAGCCGAGCCACCGCGCTGTGGTTTCAAACACGAGCGCCCATTCGTTTCCGCCAATTCGTTCGCCGCCCGGTGAGATGAGTGCGCCTTTGATCGCTCTCAATAGTGGCATTTTCTCACGAAAAGCCTGAAGAAATTCGCCACTCTCAACGGCATCTGCACTTTCATTGTTGCTGTGAAACTTTTCAAGGTGAATGAGAAACTGTTCAAGATGAGAGAACGAATAGGGAATACCCGTATTCTGAAGGGCACGCCCCAGCACGGAGGCCATCGAAACCGCCGACTTGACTAGAAAATCTGTCTCCTCGGGAGACAAACTTCGAATTCTCTGTGCATTCAGGGGCATCAGCGGGCGCAGTAAATTGGTCTGCTCTTTAAAAGTCTCTAGAATGCGCATTGCTTGCTTGAGTTCTTGTTGCGTGAGTTCATTCACGCTACCACCAATCAGAGCCCGCTTAAGCTCCATTCCTTCGCTCAGTAGCTCATCCGAAATGAGAGATCGCTTCAGAAAGTACTTTTGCATAAAAGTACGGAGCTCACCCGGAGAATAAACCCCCTCCTGCTCGCCGCGGGTTCTCTCGGAGAACAACTTGAGAGATTGAATCGCACAATTCCAAATTTCGCTCACTTCGCGATCGCTCGCTTGGCCTTCGAGAAATTTCCGATAGGAGACACCCGCCCGATCCAAGCAGCCGGTTTTATCGCCACTCAATCCACCTAAAGATTGAGATCCCTCCACGCCGGGCACTACTTTTCTTACGCAACCCGAGGCCAGCCCCAGCATCACTATCGCTGTCACAATCCAAGTCTTTATTTTCTGAGTTCCGCTGCGCCTAGAAAACATACGTTACACCTGCATGAACCCGATCGTTGGCGCGATACCGGCCAACCCAATTCGTTCCGTCGGCGTCGGGCTGCTCAGG
>CANJNU010000048.1 GCA_947475645.1 Bacteriovoracaceae bacterium
CCGGTGCCCTCTTTAACCGCAACAGTGCCCGTGGTGGATCAAGAGCGAACGCTGGTGTTCACACAAATAGCCATTCCCACTTCCGAGCGCACAGAGATTCGTAAAATCGAGGAACGGCCCGCCCCTCAGCTCGATCTCGAGATCGAGTCGAATTACGAGCCAGCTCGTGGCATCTCAACAGAACGAACGGTTGTATTCGTGCGAAGCCCAAAGGCTCTCGACGACACCGACAGAGAGGACGAGGCTGAGCGGCCAAGAAGGCCGATCTTCAACGCGCTCAAGGGTCTATCGATGGTGGTGGTTTTGATTCTGGTGGGCATGGAGGTTCTGGGTTTAAATGACGAGAAAAAGCCGAATCTCGCGCCCCCTCCCGCGGTACGCCCCCTGCTTCCCGATGTTTTGGTGGGTCAAATTAATCCGCAGGAAAGTGTAAAATTTCTAGCCGAAGGCACAAAGCTTTATCTACTCGATCATGTGGAGGGCTATCGTAAGGCGGCCGAGAAGTTTCGTCGAGCCGCTACCCTCGATCCATCGAACGTCAAGGCGGTTGCTCTGCTTGCCTCGAGTTATCTCAATCTGATTGATTCCTCGAATAAAGATCAAAACTATTTTGCCACGTTGTCACAGCTCATTGATCTTTCGAAGGTCAAACAAATGGAGCTTACCGAAACGATCATCGCCGAGATTGAATACCTGGTGCTGTCGAATCGTCTCAAGGCGGCGCACGATCGAATCGTAGAGTATACGAAGAATCGAGATCTTGATCCTGCAATGTTTCATTACCTTGCGTGGACATTCTATGTGAGGGGCGATCTGAGCTCGGCCTCGAAGTACGCTGCTCAGATTCCCGACCATCGGGCATTCGGGCCCAAGGTGTTTTACCTCAGAGGGTTAATTGCCGAGGGGCTACATCAAAGCGACGCCGCACTTCAGGAATACCGTAAGGCTTTGAAGCTCAATCCATCCCATGCTAAGTCCCACCTTCGAATTTCCGACTTGCTCTTCCAGCAAGGAAAAATCAAAGAGGCGGGCCAAAGTCTTGACCTATTAGTCAGTCACCCTGCCTTGCTCTCGCCCGATGAACTTGCGCGCGCACTCTTTCTTCATGCAAAACTAAGTCAGGACTTTAACAAACTTGATATTGCTCTGGGCGATATGGAGCGCGCGGTTAAACTCGAAGGCGAGAATCACGAATATCAGCTTGAGCTCTACCTGTTGCGTGGAAAGGTGGGCGACCCGAAGAAGAAGATCATGCAGGCCGAGGCGCAGATGTATTTCTTTCTGGGCGAGGGAGAGAAGTATGTTCGTGATGGGCGACATCACGAGGCATTAGTCGAATACCTCAAGGCCGCAAGCGCAAAGCCCGAGTCTCATCTTCCTTTTCTTAAGGTCGGAGACATGTACCGGGCGCAAAACGATGATGCGAATGCATTAGAGAATTATCGTAAGGCGTCTACTCATGCGCAAAAAGATCCGAAGGTTTGGGCTAGATTGGTTTGGGCCCTGATTCAGAACTTTGAATGGGACGAGGCAAAGAAGGCAACCGATCACCTTCGTCAGATCGGCGCGGCTCCGGCTCTCATTCACCGCATTACGGGCGACTGGTATTCGAAGCAGGGTCTTCATGCGTTTGCTCAGGACAGCTACAAAAAAGCAATGTCACAGGAAACGATTGATCCTGATGTTTATAATGCTTACGCGAAGAGCTTAATGGAGAATCGGAATTTCAGAGATGCGCCATTCTTCTTCGCGCTGGCCCTGAGGTTTGACCCCTCGAACATCGAGGCCATTACAAATACGGCCAAGTGCATTGCCGAAACAGAATCGGTCGAACGCGCCATATCTCTTCTTCAAGACGAGCAGGGGCGAGCGCAGCGGGCCAGCGCCGAGTTGCAAACCGCAATTGCCGAGCTTTACATTCAGAAGGGCGACTGGATTGCGGCACAGGGCAATGTAGATCAGGCACGTGTTCTTGATCCCGACTATGCTGGACACTTTAAGGTGCAGGCTCGCATTCACATGAATCGTGAAAATACAGACAAAAAGGCCCTCGATCTAGCCCTCGCGTCTTGGGAGGGTTATGTGCAGCGGTATCCCTCAGACCCAAGCGGGCATCTCGAGAAGTTCAAAATCTATTCGAAGAAATTTGCTTTCGATAAGGCCACGGCCGAATTGGCGGTGATCTATGCGCGATATCCCAAGTATCCGAAATTGCATTATTATCAAGGGTGGCTTTACGCTGCGCAGGGCAATCATCTCAGCGCCGTGTCGGAATACCAAAAAGAGCTGGCCAATAATCCAGATAATCTCACTGTGCTGATCTCGCTCAGTAAAGAGAAGTTGGAGCTGGGCCAACTGGTGGGCGGGCAGGACAGCGCCCAAGATCTTTTGAATCGGGCAATGCAGGCGGCGCCCGGTCATGCTGAGGCCAAGCAACTAGCGGGTTATGTTTCTTATCTGCTGAAGAGCTATCCGGCCGCTATCGCGCTCTATAGCGGGTCTATTGCGCTCGATAAGGCTAACCCACTTACTTATAAGAGACTGGGCCTTGCGTACCGCGACCAGGGCGACTTGCTGAGCGCAAAGAGAGCGTTTCAGAAGTACCTGGAAATGGAACCCGACGCCTCAGATAAGGCAGAGTTTGAGCGGTACAAATAGCTGTGCTACAGTCCTAGCATGCTCGATCCACGTTACTTTCAAGATGGACTTCCCGAACTTCAAAAAGCCCTGTTGCGCCGAAACGCATCTGGAGAGATCACCCAACAGCTCAGTGATTTCTCGAAGCGCCGCAAGGAGCTTATTATCGAGACCGAGACATTGAAGGCGCAAAGAAATTCGGTGACGCAAGAAATTGCTCAGCTGAAGGCGAAGGCAAAGTCAGATCCCGAGGCAGCAAAACAGGCCGACCAGAAAGTGCAAGCGTCGCGCGCCGTGGGCGACCGAATTAAAGCGCTCGACGAAGAGCTAAAAAAGGCCGAGCTCGACCTTCAAGATCTTGCTTTGCGGATTCCTAATATCCCGCACCCTGACGTTCCGTCGGGAGTCGATGCCGAAGGCAACAAAGAGGTTTATCGCTGGGGAAGTGTGCGTGCGTTCGACTTCGAACCCAAGGACCACGTGGCGATTGGTGAGGGCTTGGGAATCATTGATTTTGAGCGAGGATCAAAGCTCTCGGGTGCGCGTTTTGTAGTTTATCGCAAGGCAGGCGCAACGCTTGAGCGCGCGCTCATTCAGTTTATGCTCGACTTACACACGCGCGAACATGGGTATGAAGAGATCATTCCGCCGTTCATGGTAAATCGCGCAAGCATGCAAGCTACGGGTCAGTTACCTAAATTCGAAGAAGATCTTTTTAAAACCGGCACGGCAGATCGTGAATTATTTCTGATTCCAACCTCAGAGGTTCCTCTGACTAATCTGTATCGCGACGAGATTCTCGATCCAGGCTCGCTGCCCAAGTACCTCACGGCGTATTCACCCTGCTTTCGAAGCGAAGCCGGTTCGCATGGAAAAGATACTCGCGGATTGATTCGTCAGCATCAGTTCCAAAAAGTGGAGCTTGTGAAGTTCGCTGAGCCCGAGCATTCGTATGAAGAGCTTGAGAAGATGCGTAAGAATGCGGAGCGCGTTTTGGAGCTGCTCGAGCTACCCTATCGCACGATGCTCTTATGTACCGGAGACATGGGATTTAGCGCGGCCAAGACCTACGATCTTGAGGTGTGGCTACCCGCGCAAAAAAGCTATCGCGAAATCTCCTCTTGTTCAAATTGCGAGGATTTCCAGGCACGGCGGGCCGCAATCCGTTATCGCCCAGAGGCAATGGCTAAGCCCCGTTTGGTGCACACGCTCAACGGATCGGGGTTGGCTGTGGGCCGCACCTTCCTTGCTCTTTTAGAGAACAACCAAGACGCTCAAGGAAATGTGCGCATTCCTTACCCATTGCACCGTTATGTCGAAGGGGCCCCAGGATTTACTCGTGAAGGTTCAGGGGTCTGGATCAAAAAAGTTTGAAGCTTGGTTAGAATCAGGGTAGGAATAAGGCTGAACGCTCGGTATGCGGAGAGGTGGCAGAGCGGTTGAACGCACCGGTTTTGAAAACCGGCGTACGGGAAACCGTACCGTGGGTTCAAATCCCACCCTCTCCGCCATTTAAAAAAACCCTTCATTTCATATCGCAGAGTTGGCCCATCCAAAACTTGGTTCGAAAGTAGCTCATTCAGTACCACCTCACATACTTCCCTGCGGATTTTTAAGGCTTTTAGGTTTCTTTGACTTAACCGGTGTATCTACTAGATTCGTATTGGAGCAGATGTCGTAACCGTTATTCCAGGCTATATAGATTGAAAGCAGTTGTCGAAGTTTCTCAGGGCTCTTAGTTGTGACCCAGGTCTTTCTCGCCAGAGGAGCCAAATCTGACCTTAGTTTTGCACAAATAAGGTTGATAGCAAACAGGGGGTCTGTGGGTTTTACGGTATCCTCGTATGATTCTTTGACAACCAGATGGGTCTGGATGGAGGCTCCTTGGATAACATTCTTGATAAGTCCAGGGTAACTACTCTTGGAATCACATCCGACCGTCAGTCCACTACCTGTGTTTACAACCCTCCTTACCGTCTCTATGACCGACCCGTTGGCCTCTTTGCGTGTATCCTTACGTAACCCGTATTTCTTTTGACTGAGGGCTGCTAGTGGCCCATGGCAGTTCATTGTTGCCACCTTCATATCGATGATTTGACCAGTCTTTACCCTAACAGCAATCGATATGGACAAGGGTTTAAGGCGAGTGTGTTCGTAGGTTTCCATCTCATCTATCTGGATGTAAGATGTGTTTAGTTCGCCAGATACGATTGCTTTTTCATGGAACCTTTCAGCCTGCTTTGCAAGCCAGGCTAACTTCGATGCCACGGTCTTTTGAGTGACCCCGACATTCTCTGCTATCCTACTAATTGGAACGCCAGAGCAGGCCCATTTAAATATCTCTTGATTAACGTCAGGACGACTCTGACCTTTGTTGGCTCTTAAGGAATGAGACGAAAACTCCATCCCGCAACGCCTACACTCGTATCGAGGATTAGGCTGATGATTGTGTTTGGTCTTGAAATAGCCGTTCTTGGTGTAGAAGTCGCCTGTGGCAAGGCACTTGGGATTGGGGCAGATCAGAGGCTGGGTAAACATAAACTACCGTGATTAACCTGCTTTTTTACTTAAAGAGCCAATATCGATTGATACGCCAGTCTTGGTTACTTTAACCGAAACGCTTACGTCAAATTCAGGAATCTCCATAACCTTATGGTCTCCAGAATCTTTTATAGACTCAAATTCGACACCCAAAAGTCTGCCTTCGTGGGCCCAATAGTACCCGTTTTCGCTTGGACTATCAGAGGAGACAATGTCCTCAAGACTAACTCTCTCAAACAACAGCCTTAGTGGGCCGTCTCCACCTCTAGGATAGTAATACATATCTAAAACTTTCATACAACCCTCTTTAATTTCTTATGCCAAGACTTAACCGTGTCAGACCTCATCACGCTCGAAAAGAATCCCACACCGTCAGCGGACAAGTGTTTAATTATCACTAAATACATCTTTTTGGTTTTGCCATAGGCGAAGTAGGTCCACTTAGCCTCCCCGTCTTGCTCATACGCCTCTTTTGTTAATGCCACCACGCAACAAACGACCTTAAGTAATTCCTCGGGTGTAGTGCTCTTAAATCTATCATATTTGGCATGAGTACTAAACTCGTCTTCTGTAACCAGAACTGTAATTTTAAGAGGGCCATCTATTGCCGCTAAAATCTTCTTGTTTGTCTTGTTTTTAAATTTATCAATCTTTTTTGAATTAAGAGACTTGGATATGGCCCTATCGAACGCGGCTTGAATTATCTTGTCTTGAAGCGCCGGATTACTCTGTAAAAGAGCATCTAATCTTTTCTGAGTATTTATCCCCAATAGTCCTGTTCGTGACCCTGCTTGGCCTCGCACTGGGGGTAGGGCTCCTTTCACTTTTTCCTCACTCAACCCTCCTGTTTTACGGAGTCCTCCTCTTAGTCCGGATTCCGACCTGGAGTCTGATTTTAGGACTCTTCTACGGAATACCCTGGGCTCGAAGTAAATCAGGACTGATCTCAGCTCTTTTAGCTACAGTTGGAACTATTTTGCTCGACCTGCCGGCCCTTGCTGGATGGATCGCCCTGAATCATCTGTTCTGTTAGCGATTGAGTTAATGAGTGGGCGCGAGAAACCACTTGCCCCTGGCATCAACTCTCGGTAATCAGAATGAGTTACTTGTGAGGCGCCGGTGTAGCTCAGTGATAGAGCAACGAGTTCGTAAAGCGTAGGTCGCGGGTTCGATTCCCATCACCGGCTCAATTTCTGTAATGATTTCGGCGAGTTAGATTTTTGACCTCATAAAAAAGATAGAGTGGAAAGATAGACCTCTATCTTTTTTCTGTAGATTCCTGACGAAAATGTCCCACTCATTTCCCAGCGATTCTGTCCCCTGAATCGAAAGTCCCGCGACTCAGCCGTATCGATCACGTAGTTTTTTCCGCCCCAAGAAAAGCTGTGGGCGTTGCTGATTTTTCTTTGGTCCTTTTTACAGAATATATTTTCTAAGTTTGACGTTCTTGCCCGCATACAGTCCTTCACGTTCCAAAATCGTAATATTTTGTCCGCAACAGCGCCGGCTCAGTTCCTCCTCCAGGCCGAGAGCTGTTTTATTGTGGGGCACCCTCGCCGTGTTCCCGTGGATTACTCCCAGGCCCTCCCGCAGTCTCACACTGGCAACGATTCGCCTTGCCTGACGATAAGACTTTGCGACCAACACCG
>CANJNU010000049.1 GCA_947475645.1 Bacteriovoracaceae bacterium
CCTATGACGTAATCTTCATGGATATTCAGATGCCTATTATGGATGGAATTACTGCGGCTCAGGAGATTCGAAAGTTAGGGATCAGTACCCCCATCGTAGCCATGACGGCTAATGCGCTTTTCGCAGATGTTGATCGTGCAAAAGCGGCCGGCATGACCGATTATATTACCAAGCCCATAAAGAAGGAATACATTGAAAAGGTTCTGAAGGTAATTATGCCGGCGAGTTAACTCGGGTCCGAGCTGTGGGGCAGAATCACAAGCCTAGCGGCGACCAAAAATCAAATTTCTGATCTTAGTGTTCAGGTGGTCCATGGTCAGCGGCTTGATAATGTAGTCGTTTACGCCCAATTTAATTGCCTTCATAATGTCTTCTTTTTCTTCTCGGCCCGTAACCATCACGAAGGGAGTGCTCTTTAAATTTGGGTTGTTTCTCATAGCTTGTAAGATTTGATCACCCTTTACGTCGGGCATCTCCCAGTCACAAAGAACGAGGTCGTATTTATTCTTCAACATGAGTTCGAGAGCGATCCGTCCATTTTCCGCAAGGTCGATCGTAATGGACTTAAAAAGCTGTGTGAGTCCGGTCTTCCCGAATTCACGCGCAAATTCTACATCATCGATAATGAGTACCCGTTTGCTTGCTCCAGTAGAATCTTCCATTGTAGCTCCATCCATGTCTTCGTGCAGGTTGAGTAGGCGAAGAATGATGCCTTTATAGGCAATATTAATTTCTGCCCAGTCGATTGAGGCCTTAACTAGTTTTTCAAGTTCAGCAGTTTGTTCTGCTTCTTCGGAGAGTCCACTATTGGCCAGAACCCCTTTGAGTGCATGGAGGCCTTGGCTCGCAAGCTCCGTGTCTTTTGCTGTGATGGCCGTGTCGAGCTTGCCGATCAGTTCGAGGGCGTTTCTCTCAAACTTTTCTATTAAACTGTTCGCGGCTTCGGCTGGAAATCCGCAGCCCGCGAAATAACTTTTAATGCTTTGAATGAGACGGCTATTGATTTGAAGTCTAGCAGACACGCATACGCTCCCCTTGAGTGAGAAATGGTCTATTCGGTAAGTGTAACGCTTTGTTTGGGATTTGAAACTCTGTTTTGCAGCTGACTCAATCGAATCAGGGTGATAGAAAATTGTCGGAGCCTGGGAGGCCATTGATTATGTCAGACAGTCGCAATTTAGATACTCATCTTTTCATTTGTACGAACTTGAAGGAGAAAGGGATTTCGTGTGGGGCCAGGGGAAGTGTAGAGCTACGGGAGCGTGTGAAGAAAGTTTGTCAGGAGGAGGGGCGGGGCTGGCATGGCCGCGTCCGGGTGAACGCCTCGGGCTGTTTGGGGCGATGTAGCGAAGGAATTGCAGCTGTATTTTATCCTCAAGCCGAGTGGCTGGTGAATCTTAAAGCGCACGATGAGAGCCTTCTGGAGGGCAAGCTGTCGAGTCTTCTCGATTAATGAGGTGGGGTGCGTCCGGCCTGACACATAAGCCGCGTTTGATTTAATATTGACGCGGCGCACCACTCAAGAGATTCTAAATGCATCCGGTGTAATTTCGCGTCGGTGTCTTGGGATCTCATGATGTGAGGAGAGTATGATGGCTTATACAAAACGGAATGGAATCTGGGCGTTAGGAGCGTTGCTCTTAGTAGGTTGGGCAACCGAGGCTCGAGCGTATTACTGCTACATCTTTGTGCATGGAAGGCAGGACAATACGAACACTCTGACCAGCTATGCTTCTGCTTCGAGTTACTGGAAAGGCCAAAATACGGGTTGGTTCAATAACGATATAGGAAATTATGGAGATGGAATTGCTAGAATTACAGGAAATGGAGTCCACAAATTTTATGTAATTGGATACGACGGAACAAAAAGCTACCTTTCGCAATCGGTTCCTGTGGCCAAAGAGATTGTGAATGCTGCTACGGCAGGAAGCAAAGACAAAGGCGGCTTTTCGTGTGGAACGCCCACCAAGTATATCGTAGTAGCTCACAGCATGGGCAACGCAGTGATGGACTTTATTTTAGGTAACGCTCGAACGACAGATGCTAACTACGGCTATGGTGCAAGCGGTACGTTGTTTGCTGTTGCAGCAAGTAAGATTACTAACGTTCAATCGCTTGCAGGAGCTCACCGAGGTACGAAAGCCGCCGATGCGGCTTGTGGAAGTGCAAGTGCTCTTTCGAACTTTCTCGCAAGTTGGGTTTCGCCCTGTAACGATGGAGCCACCTGGCTTCAAACGGCATCGAACTGGCAAGTCAGCACGTATTCGAATGCTCCTTTGAAGCCGATCTATCTTTATGGCGGGTACGAGGGAATGGCAGATAGTGCAATGCTTCCTGGTGAAGACGACGGGGTCGTTACCCACGCAGGTGCATTTGCTTGTTCGGGTGACGCGAACGCTTCGTATTCGAATGGCAATGTTTGCTCGAATTCGTACCATCAAGAAGCAAGCGGATTCTATAATCGAAGTGCCGCCCATGAGAATCACTCCGACATCAGGAATGGCTCGGACGTGGATAGAAGGTACTCGGTAGCGAGTGGTGGAACGTGCTCGACAAAAACCTGCTTCTTCTTAAGTGAGCTGAGTTATAAACCCTGCTCTGCGACTGTAGACGAGATTGCTTGCGCAACCAAGTAAGCACGCTCGGTAGATCTTGAACTCTAACACCTACAAACGGCCGAACTTCAAGGTTCGGCCGTTTTCTTTTTGCGGCAAGGGCGTTGCAAGAGTTGGGGCATGCCTGTTCCTACTCAACTCGTTTTTCATGGTTTTGGTCCTTCGCCCGCGTTGGCGGCTCTTGTTCATCAGAATGTGGACCGCCTCAGCCGTCATCAGTTCAGAATAACAAGCTGTCGGGTTACGCTCGATAAGCCGCATCAACATCATCGAAAAGGAAATCTCTTTTCAGTGCGTGTGGATCTACGAATTCCTGGACTCCAAATCGTCGTTACTCGAAGCCCTGATCTGCATCAAGCCCATCAAGATATGCGAGTACTGATTCACGACGTGTTCGACGAGGCGTGTCGTCGATTAAGTCAGGTTTCGGGCCGAAGACGTGATCACGATCGGCATTCGGAGCCGTCCAGGCCCCTTATCGTGGGGCGGGTGATTCGAATGGTGCGTGAGCCCGGAGTGAATGAAGGATACGGATTTATTCAAACTCAAGACGGGCGCGAAGTTTACTTCAACGGCAAGAGCGTTCTGGATAAAAAGTTCGATCGTCTGAAAATAGGGGTGAGGGTTCGATTCGCTGAAGAAATAGGAGAGAATGGGCCGCAAGCGAGTACCGTTCGAGCTTAGGCTCGCGAGGGAATGTCGTCCAGAAGTCGAAGGGCCTCTTGATGCCATTTTCTCTCGAAACGATCCTGCGGCGTTTCCAATATTAACCTAAAGGACCGATTTTTTCGCAACGACTTCAGTTCAGGATGATCAAGGTTCGGAATGTTTTCGAGAATCCCAGCGATGGCTCGGCCGTATCCGATTGTTCTGGAGAGTCGAGTCCATCCTTGAATAAGCGCCTCGATCACTTCCGTAAATTCGGGCGAATTTTTAAGTGTTTGAGCCAACTCGAAGCCCCAGGAATCAAAAAATGGACCGATGGGTATAAGAAATGCGCGATTCTGCCGTAAAATACGAGGTTTTCTGAGTGCAAAGTGGCGATGGTTCTCTGCAGCCATCGATGTTCCTTCGAGGGTAGATTTGTAGAGTTCTCCGGCAACCCAAAGTCTCCCTTGGTGTCTTAGCTTCTTGTTCGAATCGAAGGGCGAGGCGGTGAGTTTGTAGTAATCAAGGCGAAGCGGATCGGTTACCGATAGATCCCACATGTCCATCACACGGTCTAGATCACCAAAATTATGCGCGATGCTAGCACAGGCTTTGAGTGCATTAAGTCCATCGCCCGCTCGCCAAAGACTTCCAAAAATTTCGGACTCGCGGTGCACTTCTTCTGAGATGGATTGGTGCAGTCTTTCTTTCATCTGCTTTGCGGCACTGCTTTGGTATTGAGCCATTGCTCCATAGGCACCACATGCGACGGTAAACCACTCTCCAGAATGTCCTGAGAGCACCTCTTTTTCAAATGAGGAACCCGAAGCTCCGCGCGTCCATCGTTCGGATACGCGAGTAAAATCCCAGCTGCGGGTATCCAGAATAAATTCAGCCATAGCCAGTGCTGACTCGAGCGAAGCGGGATGAGCCCAAAGATTTTTTCGAATTGGGTTATCGACGTCAGTGGGCACTGGGGTGGCGCATGTGAGATAATGCGACGAGACGCAAAGCTGATAGTAGTCAGGCAGGCCGAGATGTTCGAAAGAAGGGGGCGGCTGATGATTCAACTCCGGGGTTAAGGTTCTAAGAAGTCGGGCGGGCGGAAAACTATCCCAAGTGAGTGCGAGAGTATCCGTGCCAAAAAGATAAGGCATGGTATTTCGCACTTGAGAGATGAGCAGTTCGGGCTGAATACCCTTATAATCCTGGGTCATAACTCAGTGCTTTTACCCTATCGAAGAGCAAACCGGAAGCCTAGAGTGTTGCTGAGTAAGCTCATTTTGACTTCGACTACGCCCGTCGCCTGAGCTTGGGTGTAGGCCAGGTCCCAGGTAAGGTCAAAACGAGGGAATCGATAGCTTGCGCCGGTGGCTACTTCGATATTTTGAAGGTTGGGGAGTCGGGGAGCGTCGAAAATCATCGCGTATTTCAGGTACGTATTCCAAATGCGCGAGCTTGCTGGAGCAGAGCCTAAGTTAAATACCCACTGTGGCCCAGCCAAACTTGCGACCCCGTAAGTCTGGCTTCCTACGATCATTCCCCAGAAGTACGCTCCCATGCTGATGCTTTTTCTGAGCGATTCTGGCGACTTCTCGGCATTGTTTAACGCGTAGCCTGCTCGCACTCCGGCGCCGTAGAAGCGAGGGGCTGGCGTACCTGTGGGGGCTGCAGTAGAAATCGGGAGCGCCGTGATGAATCCGTAAGCACCGAAGTCCCAACGTGGGGTATTGGGCTGAAAGCGAGCGTCTGCTTTTGCTGTCGCTGCTATCTGTGAAATGGAGATGGGCTGTGTGGGTTCATTGTAGTTGAGCTGACTGATTTGCGAAGAAACTGCAAAGTTCCACTTTTGGGTCAGTTTGGAAGCAGATGGACGAGCCGCCGTGAAAATCACTGGAGGCGGAAGGGGCTGGGGAGCGACTCGAGACGATGCGAGTGGGGCGGGATGAACAGGAGGATTCCAAGCAATTTCCATCTCGAGCTTTCGCTTCTGTTGATCAATGATGGGGAAGCTGTGAAGTCCGATCGGAGACTTACCGAGCAAAGCAGACTGAGTTGAAATTTTGAACTCGGCAAGGAGTGGGTGAATCACCGTCCAGCCCACTTCAGCGCGTTTCAATGAAGCGCTGGATGCCTTAAATTGTGACGATGGAAAGAAAAGGCTGATCTTCCAGGATTCGGCGTCAGTTGTGCAGCGAACCCAGCTGCTCTCAGGAAACTTCCCGGGCGCGATCGATCTGAGTTGAAACGGCTTTTGGCTGCAAGCCGCCTCGATCTCGTAGAAGGGAGAGGTTTTCTGAATACGAACGAGATAGCTCGAAAGCGAGCTGCCGAGTTGTATGGGGCGATTGAGCTCGGAAAGGGGAATCGCAAAGTCTTTTCCCTCGAGCCTGAAGTTGATCACGGGCTCGGCCTCGGTATTCTTCCATGTCCAGGTAGCAGAAATTAGCTCTTTTTTAAGGTGCACCTTACCGTCTGGAGTGATCTCTCTGAGTTGGAGTCCCGTCGTTTTCGTAGGGGTTGGAATTTGGTTTCGTTCATTTGTGTTTGACACAAATGGAAGTGCGTTGAGAGACGACGCATTTCCTTCAGGTTTTCTGGGTATGAATGAAGGTGTTGTGTCCGTGAGTGTGCCGGCGCGTATTCTGAGCGGTGTGAGCGCGATAATGAGTATGAATAACGCATTTACGGTCAGTCGTGGGTGCGGCATGTCAGATTTTATTTGACCATTTTGTTTTGCTTTTGTCTAGTTCTGCGGCTTCAAAAAATGATGAATTAATTTAAAGGAAAGTGTCTTAGTCTTGGATTTCGAGTGGGTTGGCGGAAAAAGCAGGAGGCTTCAATGAGCAGGATCGGATCGTCTCGTTTTGATTTGGAAGAGGCCCTTACTCGGGTGTCTCATCTTCTTCCCCATCAGGGCCCAATTAAAGACTTTATTCATCACAATACTCTTCACTCCTATCAGGGGCGGCCGTTTCACGAAGGGGTTCGTGTTGCAGCAAGAATGACGGGGGCTCGTCCTTACCTTTCTCTTTCCGAATTCAGAAAACTCTACCGGAAGGGCGATATTTCCGAATCCTGTCTAAACAAAGCGATCAAGATGCATTCGAGTTCATTTCCCTCTGAAGCAACGCTTCGTCGCGATCTGTTCGAATCGACTCAGTCCAAAGACCGCGAACACAGAGGCGTGGCATATTCGGGGCTAAGATCGAGGTGGTTAAGTCGATATCGAATCGATATGAATGCTTGCGTGCAGCCTGTTCTATTTCGGTTGGCGGCTGGGTATTTAGATCAGGGCATTGCTAATTTGAGAATGCCAGAGACTGAGTTGCCGCTTTTTGAGAGTGTCCGCGCATTAATTGATCATTCCTGGATTCGGTATCCAATTTTTGGACATCCGATTGGAAAAAAATGGCTCACTCAGAATCCTACAGAGGTGATTCCTTCCATTTTACGTGAATTCGTGACCTCTGAGAAACATTTCGAGCGATATCTGACTGAGCTTTGCTTGTCTCAGCCGGGCTGGGCGGGAATGATACGAGTGCTCGAAGATCACCCTGAGG